>JAUCGG010000018.1 GCA_030378015.1 Desulfococcaceae bacterium HSG8 | reverse complement strand
CATGGCTTTGAACCACGGATTGTCACAGATTGCTCAGATTGCACGGATTTTTTTTAATCAGTGTAATCTGTGCAAATCCGCGGGTCAGAGGGTTTGAACCACGGATTACCGCAGATTACTCAGATTCTGCTGATTAAAAAAATCTGTGTAATCCGTGTAATCTGTGCTAATCTGTGGTTCAGAGGCTTTGAAGCACAGATTACTGCTGATTACTCAGATTTTTTTCAATCCGTGAAATCTGAGCAATCTGCGATAATCCGCGGTTCAAAACAACGGAGGAAATATGCAAGATTTGAAGCACAAAGATATTACAGGCAGAATCATCGGATGCGTGTTCATTCGTTTCTGGGAGCAGGGTTTCGGGAGGTAATTTATCAGCGGGCATTGGCCATAGAATTTCAGCGGGAAGGCTTGAATTTTAGGAGAGAAGTGGAGATGCCGATCTATTACAGAGATCACCCTGAATCCATCGGCACACGCAGAGTAGATTTTTTGGTAGAAAATATTGTGTTCGTTGAGATAAAAGCAAAAACCCAACTGACAAATGACGATTATGCTCAGACCATCAATTATCTCGAAGCCCATAGGAGAGTAGAAGTTTCTTTACTGATTAACTTTGGTGAAAAAAGTCTCAGATGGAAAAGGTTCATTAAAACTAAACAAGGTGTCTGAACCGCTGATTATCGCTGATTACTCTGATTTCACTGATTAAAAAATCCGTGTAGACACCTTTGTCAGATGTACAGAAAGAAATTCTGAAAAGAGCGGGGCCGAGTCCCTCTCTTTATGAGGATCCGGAAATTAACAAAAGTCCGACGCTAATAAGCGAATGGTGAGTTTACATTTTCTTAAACAGCTTGAGATAACTGTAATACAATCCGATCAGAACAGTAGGAATTACAACCAGCAGAAAGGACAGGTTTGCCAGCAGGATATAAGGGGGTTGAATAGGTTTCGTTGAAGTGGTTAAAAGCAGGAGGCAGATGGTTGCCATAAAATAACAGATCCCTGTGTTTTCTATGATAAACAGAAATCTGATATATAAACGGACCCTGCGAAGATATTTCCGATTATCTACCGGCAGTGTCTGAAATATCTCTCCTGCATAAATTCGTTGCAGCAATTCATACGAGGGAATTTTCAGGTTTAAAGCAATAAAGGTGACTGCGATTCCGATACATACAAACCATAGAAGCGATTCATAATTTTCACAGATCAGGGTTTCGGAGAAATTATTAAAAATCCCTTGCATCCACTCTGAGAAATCGGTTCTCAGCCATTCAAAAAAATTTTTCTCCATTCGTCCAACCTTTGCAAGTTGAAATTTTCCAGATTCCCCCGGATTCAGTGGTAAATTTTCCAAATGAAAATCAATATCTTATAAGTTGCTGATCGTTTCCGTAAGCGGATCCCCATAAGGACGGATAGGACTCGCTGTCATTAATATCAGCAGGTGATAAAGTTACCACTGAATTCGACGGAATGTGAAATTTTGCTTACACAGCTTTTGCTCTTTCTAAAGATTTAAGCCTTTTGAATGATCTGATATGCTTGTCAGCCGTGTCCACATCAATATACCGGGTGATCGCCTTCCTTTTTATCGTCCTGGGATCATTTCCGAATTTTATTTTATGCCTTTTCTCTATCCGCACATGAATATCATCTACAATGATAAAGTGCGGATATTTTCTTTCAGTCAACTGAATCACCGATATTTCCCCCGCGTCCGCCCATGCCCAGAATTCTACAAAATTACTTCGTTTATCTTTAGAACGCGGCCGGTTTGTTCTCGGATCAATTTTCGGTTCCGAAAGGATAACTTCTATTTTTACACCCCTTTGTCTTGCTGCTTTCAGATTTTTAAAAACCCGGGGATCAAAATATATATCCGGGGAAAACGTGGCAGAATGAATCTTTATCGAATATGAAGCCAAGTAAAAAAGCTTGGAAACAGATTTAAGTGTTAATTCAAAGCTTTCATTTGGTTCTTCCAGGATATCGCAAAAAGAGTCAAATACCATGAAAGCGGACACTGTTGACAGGCACACGGCAATAAATGTATAATATCCGTTTATATTATTCAGGATCACCAGCGTTCCGCTCATAAAAAAAACGATTAAGCCGAATAAAATTTTTGATGACCGATGCATGGATTGTACCTCCCGTGTCAGGATTACGAATTCAGACAGTGGTTTCCGAATCTGTCGTCAGAATGCTCCGTTCACTAGTATCTGTCATACAAGTGATTATCCCATCATTAGAACAAACCGGTCACTAAATCAATGGGGTGGAAGGAGTATTCAGAGGTAGCGATATGCTACTATCAGTCAGCAAATACAGTACATTCACTATCAGCAGATAGAATAAATTCCCTTCCCCGTTACGAAAGAGCCGGGCTTTTCAGACAGGGAAAGGAACTTGTCAGTTCAAGGAAAAGCCGGGTTTCTCTCCAACGCTGCCAAAAGCTAATATCCCGCGGCAGCAGAGCGGGCGACTGCCCATTCCTAAGAATTTTCCACATCATTTTTTCAAATCTCTTTCTTTACCACTTGACACAGAAACCCTTTTATTTCTATACTATTCTTTTTAAAGCCAGCAGATGGGAAATCCCTGTCAGACATGTTTACTTTTTGAAAATCAGTAGATCGAAAAGTTTCCGGTAAACCTTTTAATCAGTGGATTCCGGGTTAAAATTAAAAAACATCCGTTTTTTAATTTTCCGTTCGGCTGCCCTTCGACAGGCTCAGGGGCAGTGAGCCTGTCGAACTGCACGTCGAAGCCCGGAATGACGATTTAACGTACTGTCATTCCGTGGAAAATCGAAAAACGGATGTTTTCCGGTTTTAACCCGGAATCCACTGTTTGCAGAAGTTTTCGATCTACTGAAAATGATAAATTTCCCATCTGCTGAAAGTTTCCGGGTTCTGACCCGTCAGTTTGAATGGTCAGCTTGTTGTGAAAGTTCGGAAGCTGCATGGCAATTTAAGCTTATAAATAAGGAAGAAATATGAATACAGTATTTTTACAGGGACCTCCGTTGCCGGCATCAGGCTTGGTCAGGGATGGGTTTGATTATTGGGTGGATGCTGCCCAGCGATCCGTTCTTTTCATGGATGTTCTCCGGAAACGGGGAAATATTTATCTTGAGCATCAGAGAAAAGGGCAGCCCCCGGTACTCACTTTTGAATACAAGGTGATCTTCGATGGCCGAACCCTGGAACGACCGGTGAATCATGATCTGGTCCGTATTATTCCGAAAAGCGGCATCAGTATTGACCAGGACAAGCGCCCCATTGTGGTGATTGATCCCAGGGCCGGTCACGGTCCCGGGATCGGCGGTTCGAAACAGGATTCTGAGATCGGTGTAGCCGTGAAAGAGGGGCATCCTGTTTATTTTGTGGTCTTCTATCCCGAACCCTGTCCCGGACAGACCCTTAGCGATGTCCAGCAGGCAGAGATCCGATTTGTTGAGGAAGTTAAAAATCGTCATCCCAGAGCGGAGGAACCTGCGGTGATCGGGAACTGTCAGGCAGGATGGGCAGTGGCACTCCTCAGCGCTAGCAGGCCCGATGTTACGGGACCCCTGGTCGTCAACGGCTCACCGTTTTCCTACTGGTCCGGGGTGGACGGAGAAAATCCCATGCGGTATAAGGGCGGACTTCTCGGGGGAATATGGCTTGCTTCCCTTTTCAGCGACCTGGGAAACGGGAAATTTGACGGCGCGAACCTTGTGGCAAACTTTGAAGACCTTAACCCGGCAAACACCTACTGGACAAAGCAGTATAATGTCTGGGCCAATGTGGATAAGGAAGAAGAAAGATACCTTAATTTTGAAAAATGGTGGAACGGCTATTTCTTCATGACCTCTGAAGAGATACGTTTTATCGTAAGCAACCTGTTTGTGGGGAATAAGCTGGAACAGGGGACACTGGAACTGAATGAAGGAGAAAAAATTGACTTAAAGAAACTTGAAGATCCCATGGTGGTATTTGCCTCCAAAGGTGACAACATTACGCCGCCCCAGCAGGCCCTGAACTGGATCGCAAAAGTCTATGGAACTGCAGATGAGATCAAACGCTACGGCCAGGTGATCATCTATCGTGTGCATGACAGTGTCGGGCACCTGGGAATATTTGTGTCCGGCAGTGTAGCGAAAAAGGAACACAAGGAGATCATCGGAAGTATTGACATGATAGATTATCTCCCCCCGGGGCTGTACGAAATGGTCATCGAAGAGAAGGGTAAGAAGTACGGGGTCACAGATTACAAAGTCCGGTTCGAAGAACGGGATATCTCTGATATCCTGGCCATGGACGATGGTCAGGAGAACGAAGAAGAATTTCCGACAGTTGCTGCTGTCTCAGAAATCAATGACAAGTTTTATCATACGGCTTTGAGTCCGTGGGTGCGGACGCTCACCACGGAATATTCCGCAGAAATCATGAGACAACTCCATCACCTGAGAGTATCAAGATATGCTTTCTCCGACCTGAATCCCCTTATCCTTCCCTTCAAACCCCTTGGCCCGATAATAAAAAAACATCGCCGGCCCGTTTCTCCTGATAATACTTTTCTGAAAATGGAAAAGTGTTTTTCAGACAGCATCGCCGCGACGTTAGACTACTACCGGGATATGAGGGATGACACCAGCGAGTTCTTTTTCAAATTTATCTATGGCAGTCCGTGGACAAAAATGGTTTTATCGAAGCCCGGTGAGAAAGAACCGACTCCCGAGGAAGTGCAGGAAGATATAAAGGAAAGAGAGGAGCGGGAGGAGCGAGAAAAGGCGGATGAAAGGAAACGCTGGTTAAGCAGGATGGAAGAAGGCGGATTTCCGGAGGGCATTGTCCGCATCATGGTGGCTATGGCGGATGCGAATCACATTTTTGATGAAAATCAACTTATCGTTGCTGAAAAAATTGTGAAGGTAAACAAAAGGCTTAGGAAACTGGATCCGGGCGATTTCAAGCGGATGGTGAAAGAGCAGTCCCGGATGCTTGATATTGATGAAGAGCGGGCGATAAATGCCCTTCCCAAACTGCTCCCGACCCCTGACGACCGCATCGAAGCCTTTGAAATTGCCAACAGCATTGCCACTGCCGACTTGGATCTGGTCAGCGAAGAAGAGGCTCTTCTGGAGAGAATCAAAGGTGTGCTTGATGCGTGAAACGTGAAACGTGAAACGTGAAACGTGAAACGTGAAACGTAATGCGTGATGCGTAATGCGTAATGCGTGATGCGTAATGCGTGATGCGTGATGCGTGATGCGTGATGCGTGATGCGTGATGCGTGATGCGTGATGCGTGATGTGTGATGCGTGATGCGTGATGCGTGATGCGTGATGTGTGATGCGTGATGCGTGATGCGTGATGTGTTTAGCTGGCTTTAGCCTGCTTCGGCATTAAATTAAAAATAAGGAGAAAGGAGAAACATAATGTCTGATTTGAAAGCAAAGTTTGAAACCGCGGCCCAGGATGTTCAGCAACTTTCCAAGCGGCCGGATAACGATACTCTCTTGAAACTGTATTCCCTTTATAAACAGGGGCGTGAAGGCGATGTCTCTGGTAAACGCCCGGGACTCACTGATTTCAAAGGCAGGGCGAAATATGATGCATGGGCGAAACTCAAAGGAACTTCCGGGGAAGAGGCCATGCAGGGCTATATAGACTTGGTGGAAAGTCTCAAATCGTAAATTTTACGGTACTTGAAGACCTGCAAGGTTTTTAAAACCTCGCGAGGTCTGGTTCATTCCTCGTTCCCAAACTCCGTTTGGGAACACTATTGCCCGCAAAACTCCGGTTTTGCGTCTTTGCTTTACCCATATGGCATCTGCAAACAGAGTCTGCCTGCAAGTGTGTTCCCAAACGGAGTTTGGGAACAAGAGCTGAGAGTAAACAGAGCATTAAAAATGATAAAGATAACAGGGGCAGAAACAAAATCAGGTTATCCTGATCTGGCCTTGTCCCTGGTTATGGTGGATTGAGAATGAATACAGAACGTGAAAGCATAGATTTTGATATACTTTTTGTCGGCGGGGGGCCCGCGAGTCTGGCAGGGGCCATCCGGCTGATGCAGCTTGCAAATGAGAAAAATATCGAACTTGAAGTGGCTCTTATTGAAAAGGGCGCGGATATCGGTTCTCATGCATTGAGCGGGGCGATTCTGAATCCGGTCGCACTAAAAGAACTTATCCCTGATTTCATGGAAAAGGCTTGTCCGGTCGAAACAACTGTAAGGGGAGATGAATTCTGTTTCCTGACCCGGAACAGGCAGTACAGAATCCCGTTTGTCCCCGAATACATGCACAACAAAGGTTTTCATGTGATCAGCCTTTCTAAGTTCACGAAATGGCTTTCCGAGATTGCTGAGGAAATGGGGATCAATATCTTCCCCGGCTTTGCAGGAAAGGAAGTCCTTTATGCCCCGGACGGAAAAACAATCATCGGCGTCAGGACAGGGGATAAGGGACTCGGAAAGGATGGCTCGCCCAAGGGGAATTTTGAACCGGGCATGGATCTGCTGGCAAAAGTGACGGTATTCGGAGAAGGTGCGAGGGGAAATCTGATGCAGGACATTGCAAAAAAACTCGGTATTTTTTCCGGGAAAATGCCCCAGGTCTTTGAAACCGGCATCAAGGAAGTGATTCAGTTGCCAGAGGACAACTATTTCAAAACCAGTACCGCCAATGATATCCACACCCTCGGCTATCCCTTGGGGCTGGACATTCCGGGGGGGGGATTTATCTATGAAATGAAGGATGACAAGGTTTCCCTAGGTTTTCTCATCGGGCTTTCCTATCATGACCCCATGCTTGATCTGTATGATGAATTTATGAAATTCAAGCACCATCCGTTCGTGGCAGATATCATCAGGGGCGGAAAAGTCATTGAACAGGGGGCGAGAACGGTTTGCACAGGTGGATATTTTACAATTCCCCGGCTTGCTGTTGACGGAGGTATGTTTATCGGCGGCAGCGCATCCATGCAGAACACACCGGGACTCAAGGGAATTCATGTATCCATGAAATCCGGGATGCTGGCAGCAGAAGCATGTATCCGGGCGATTGAGAAGGAAAATTTTACCCAGGAAATCCTTGAAGATTATCCCCGGTTATTTGAAGAAAGCTGGATAAAACAGGAAATGTATGAAGGGAGAAATTTCTCCCAGGCTCTTTCAAAGAGGTTCCCGATTAAATTTATTTACCTGGGGGCACAGTATCTTACAAAAGGAGAAGGTGTGCGCGACAGGATGCCCATTGAAGAAGATTACAGAACATTAGGGCGTCTGAAAGCAAATAAGGAACCATCCCGGGAGGAAAGTGAGACTCCTCCTGACGGAGAACTGTATGTGGATAAGCTTACCGGGGTTTATCTGTCCAAAACCATGCACAGGGAAGACCAGCCTTCGCATATTATTATCCATGATCCAGACTTGTGTATCAATGAATGTTACCCTGTTTACCAAAGCCCTTGCACGAAATTCTGCCCGGGCAGCGTATATGAGATTGAGACAGATGAAGGTGCGTCACCCCGGCTCAGGCTGAATCCGTCCAACTGTCTTCACTGTAAAACCTGCGACATTAAAGATCCTTACAGGAATATCACCTGGACATGCCCGGAAGGCGGGGAAGGTCCGGGATATTCGATGGTTTAATATCCCGAAAGTAACGCATGTTTCAGATTGCGCCTGTTCAGAGGCGCAATCTGAAACAATGAACAAGGCCGCTGGTTGCCTTCCTATTGTCAGCAGATCGAAAACTTTTCGTTTAAGCCTGCAAACAGTGGATTCCGGGTTAAAATTAAAAAACATTATATGAAAGTATTTTCTGATTATAACGGATTTAGGGGGAGGCACTTTCCTGTCCCGGAGGGACACCTGAAAATAGCCCGGCAATTTATTGCCGGGGTAAGATATCAGCATCTCCCGGAGTCCCGGAGGGACGACTGAATCAGTCGTCCCTCCGGGACTCCCGCAGGCTGCGGGGGCCTGTCCGGCAATGAATTGCCAAACTTTCAGTTTGGCATAGCGAAGCTTGCGCATACACTCCTGCCAAACTGCAAGTTCGGCACTCCTGAGACTTTCATGTTTCCTTGTGACCCGCAGTTTATGGGCGTTTATATGAAAGTCCCGGATAAAAAATCCCCTGCTCTTTATAAAAGGGGGAATCGTGCGAAGTTTCATCATTCGTTGTGACCGTGAGATCATGAAGGTTCCCCGGAATGACAGCTTTAACCCGGAATCCACTGTTTGCGAAAGTTTTCGATCTACTGATTATAATAACATACTGATTTAAAAGTGCAGAATTACCTGAAAATCACCATGCCGGATAAAAATCACTCCTTAAAAATATTAATCATTGACGACAGTAAAAATCATATCTTCCTCATTCATCAACACCTGACCAGAGGAATGCGTGGGGAACCGTTTCAGGTTGATACTGCCAAAAACTGGATGGCGGCTGAAAAATATCTGAAAGAAAGCCATTATGATATCTGCATCATTGACTATATACTGGGAGAAAAGACGGGACTTGAAGTAATTGAAAATATCAGGCAGATGAATGATCTGTGCCCCGTGATTTTACTGACAAGCCACGGGGATGAAGATGTTGCAGTGGCAGCAATGAAAGCCGGCGTGGCAGATTACCTGCGAAAAGATGGCCTGACTCCTGAACGCCTTGCTGCTTCCATCCGCTTTGCCCTTGAATTGCGTCAGAAAGAATCCCAGCGAAAGCAGACAGAGGAGACTCTCAGAAAATCAGAGGCAAATTTACGGGCCATTTTCAATACAGTTCACCAATCATTCATTCTGATTGACAGGGATTGTAAAATCCGGGCCTTTAATGCAGTGGCAAAAGCGACAGCAGAATTGCTCTTCGGGAAGGAAATGCGGGAGGGCGATTCATTTGAAGAATTCGTTTTCAAAAAATATTTGGAAAGCTTCAGAAAAATTTTCAACAAAGTCCTGAACGGTCAGAACATCAGCGCCGACCTATGTCTGGAAGACAGGAACGACCGGGATCACTGGTTTTCATTTACTTACAACCCGCTGCTTACAGAAGATAAACAAATCATCGGTGTATGTCTGAGCAGTCTGGAAATTACGGCTCGTAAGGTAATGGAAGAAGCTCTCAGGGAAAGTGAGAGAAATTATCGGGAACTTGTCCAGAATGCCAGCAGCATCATTCTGAAAGTAAAACAGGGCGGCACGATTCTCTTCTTGAATGACTATGCCCAGGAATTTTTCGGCTATACCAGGGAAGAAGTTATCGGCAAAAATGTCTTGGGAACCATATTGCCTGAAAAAGATTCATACGGACAGGATATGAGAGGATTCGTGAGGAAGGTATTCAGTGATCCTGAAAAATATGCCCGGGTTGAAAATGAGAATATCTGCAAAAACGGAAAACGGGTCTGGATTTCGTGGACAAATAAGCCGGTTTTCGATGAGCATGGGAGAGTTATCGAATTTCTGAGCGTGGGAACTGATATCACTGAAAGAAAGAGATCAGAAGAAAGATTGCACAGGCTCAACAGGGCATGGAAGGTTTTAGAGGAATGTAACCAGGCTGTCATGTATGCCGCTGATGAAAAGAACCTGGCCCAGGATGTCTGCCGGATTCTCGTCAAGTCGGGAGGATATCGTCTGGCATGGGTGGGGATAAAAGATGAGAAAAACAAAAGCGTCAGACCTTTCGTGCAATACGGATTTGAAAATTGCTTTCCGGAAAATCACCGGTTTTCCCTGCACGCTTCAACAGAGCCGGAATTTCGCACTGAGATGATGAAGCTGGGTTACAGCTCATCGGCAGCAATCCCCTTTGATACAGGGGATTGCACGATTGGTACGTTAAATATTTACGAGGCAGATCCCGATGCGTTTGATGATGAAGAAATCGTATTATTAGGGAAGCTTGCCCAGAATCTTTCCCACGGCATCCGGTTTATCAGAACAGAAAATTTCCGCAGGAAAGCCGAAGCAGCCCTTCAGGAAAGTGAGAAAAAATATCGTGAGCTTTATGAGCAGGCTCCGGAGGGGATCATCCTGATGGATGATAAAACCGATATCTATGATATGAATCCCAAGGCATCTGAACTTCTGGGCTATTCTCTTGAAGAAACAGGGAAGCTTAACATCGGGGATATTATCCGCTCCGAAGATATTCAACAGAAGCTGTCCGGAGCGGTTCCCGGAGAAACACTCCATGTCGAATGCTGGTTTCTCAGGAAAGACGGGCAGCACGTTCCGGTTGAGGTGAGCGCAAACCAGATCAGTGAGAGAGGAGTCAGGATCACATTCCAGGATATCAGCGAAAGGAAAAAAGTTGAAGAACTCCTCAGGATTAATAAATCAAGACTTGAAGTTCTGGTGGAAATCAACCGAATGTACGAATCCACGGATGAACAGATAGCGGAATATGTTCTTCAACGGGCAATCGAACTTACAAAAAGCAAATCCGGCTTCATAAATCTGGTCACAGAAAACGAGGCTATGTATGAAGGAATTGCATACACAAAGGAAGTCATGAAAGAATGCGCCGTATCCGACAAAAACTTCTGCTTCCCTGTGGAGAGCGCGGGTTTGTGGGCGGATGCCATACGGAAAAAAAGAGCGGTTATTATCAATGACTATAGCATTCCCCCTTCAAAAAAAGGGTATCCCGAAGGACATGTGCATCTGATACGTCTGATAGCAGTTCCGGTCTTTGATGAGCATAAGGTTGTTGCGGTTATTGCAACTTCCGATAAGGAAGAGGATTATGACGATACAGATGTCAATCAGGTCAGTCTGCTGGGACAGGGATTATGGACCCATATTAAAAGGAAACGGGCAGGAGAAGAGCTTGAAAGAGCAAAAGAAGCCGCGGAATTCGCGAACAGGGCAAAAAGCACATTTCTGGCAAACATGAGTCATGATATCCGGACACCTATGAATGGCATCTTCGGCATGACAGAACTGATCGCAGACACGGAACTTGACGAGCAGCAGCGCGAGTATGTCAGAATGATCCGAACTGCTTCTGATGACTTGCTCTCCCTGATCAATGATATCCTCGATTTTTCAAAAATCGAGGCTGAAAAACTGGAACTGGAGAACCTTGATTTTGATATAAAAAAAACCGTTGTCCAGGTTATTGGAATATTGAAGGTAAAAGCAGACGAAAAGCAGCTTGAGATGATTCATCTGATTCATAGGAATGTTCCTTTGAAACTCAGGGGTGACCCCGCTCGCCTGCGCCAGATACTGATGAACCTTATAAGCAACGCCATAAAATTTACGGAAAAAGGGGAAGTACTCCTCCGTGTGACCCTTGAAGAAGATGACGAGAACCATGCTATCCTCCGCTTCAGCGTTTCTGACACAGGTATCGGCATCCCTGAGAATCAGACGGATCGGCTTTTCAAATCATTTTCACAGGTTGATGCTTCCACAACACGCAAATACGGGGGAACCGGACTGGGACTGGCTATTTCAAAGCGTCTTACAGAAATGATGGGAGGGCAGATCGGCGTTGAAAGCGAGGAAGGCAGGGGCAGTATTTTCTGGTTTACAGCAGATTTCAAGAAACAACCGGAAGTCCGTGAAGAAACTTCTCCTTATAAAGAACCGATTCAGACAGGTTTCTCTATTGAATCAAAGTCTGACATTCGGATTCTGCTTGTGGAAGACAATCTCGTCAATCAGAACGTGGCGTCCGAGATGCTTCATAAGCTGGGTTTCCATGCAGATACAGCACGTAATGGCAAAGAAGCGATTCGCCGCCTTGAGAGTACTACTTACGATATTATCCTGATGGATATCCATATGCCGGAAATGGACGGACTTCAGGCCACCCGTATCATCCGCGACCCTTCCTCCGGGGTATGCAAACATGATATACCCATCATTGCTATAACTGCAAATGCAATGAAAGGGGACCGGGAGATTTTCATGGCTGCGGGGATGAATGATTATGTGGCAAAGCCCTTTGAGTCCCGCCAGCTTCTCGAAGCCATCGAAAGGCAGGTTTCCGGGAAAAAAATTCCGGAAAGCGAACCGGGAGCAGCACGGGGCAGGACAGCAAAGGCATATGAATCAGATATCCTTGCCAGAGAGGATTTTGCAGCACGGATGGGAGGTAACGGAGCATTTTGCGAAAAATTTCTGGAAAAAGCAATCTTGGAAATGCCGGCCCAGATTGAGCGACTGAAAATAGCACTGGAGAATAATGACCCGGTTCTGGCAAGATCCGAGGCCCATAATATAAAAGGAATGTCTGCCAATATTTCAGCCAAAAGACTCCGGGATGCTGCTTCAGCAATAGAAGATGCGGGAAAAAAAGGCGATACAGATTTGGCGCGCAAACTGATGTCCGGACTGGAAAAAGCATTTTATATCACCGTATTATGTCTGAAAACCGGGCAAGATTCAGAAGGCAGTCCTCCTGTTTTAGAAATAGGAAATCTTCTGAAACCCTATCACGGACGGGAAAATGATTTGCAGGAAATCCTCCGAGTCGTTGCAGAAGAAATCCCTGTCAGAATGAACAGGCTTGAGGATTCCCTTTCCGAAAGCGAATGTGACCTGATCATCAGAACAGCTCACTCAATGGCAAATCTGACGAGCGTTATCAGGGCATCGGCTGCATCAGACCACGCCAGGGCCATAGAAGCTGCGGCCAGAAATAATGACTTGAAAAAAGCCCTGCATAGCTGTAAGATGTTAAAAAAGGAAATGGAAAACATTTTGGAAATCCTGGAAGATCTTCCGATTATATGAAGTCAGTTGTCAGTTGTCAGTCGCCAGTCGTCAGTCGCCAGTCGTCAGTCGTCAGTCGCCAGTCGTCAGTCGTCAGTCGTCAGTCGCCAGTCGTCAGTCGCCAGTCGTCAGTCGCCAGTCGCCAGTCGTCAGTCGTCAGTCGTCAGTCGCCAGTCGCCAGTCGTCAGTCGTCAGTCGCCAGTCGTCAGTCGTCAGTCGTCAGTCGTCAGTCGTCAGTCGCCAGTCGCCAGTCGTCAGTCGTCAGTCGCCAGTCGTCAGTCGTCAGTCGTCAGTCGCCAGTCGCCAGTCGTCAGTCGTCAGTCGTCAGTCGCCAGTCGCCAGTCGCCAGTCGTCAGTCGTCAGTTGCCAGTTGCAACTGGCAACTACTGGCAACTACTGGCAACTGGCAACTACTGGCAACTGACAACTGGCAACTGACAACTACTGACAACTGGCAACGGACAATTGACTATGAAAAACGCGAGAGTAATGATCGTCGAGGACGATTTTATTGTTGTAAAAACGATCAGGGTAAGTTTGGAAAATTCAGGTTATGCTGTCACTTCTGCGGTACCCTCCGGGGAAGAAGCCATAAGAAAGGCCGGGGAGGAAAAACCGGATATCATATTGATGGATATTATGCTGGAAGGTGAGACCGATGGGATCGAAGCAGCCCGGCAGATAAAAAAACTTTTCAATATCCCGGTAATATTCCTGACATCCAATGTTGATGAAGACATTCTCCGAAGAGCCAGAATCACCGAACCTTTCGGATACCTGGTCAAGCCTTTTGAGGACAGGGAATTACATGCGAATATTGAGATGGGACTTTACAGGGCAGAAGCGGAAAAGGAACGTGACAGGCTGACCTGTGAACTTCGGGAAGCCCTGGGAAAAGTAAAGCAGTTGAGCGGTTTGCTTCCCATTTGCGCTAATTGCAAAAAGATACGCAATGATCAGGGATACTGGGAACGGATTGAAGCCTACATCACAGATCATTCAGAAGCAGAATTTTCACATGGCATCTGCCCGGAATGCGCCAGAAAGCTTTATCCGGGACTGTGTCATAATATCTAATAGATACAATATGATATCCTTTATAAGATATGAAAGCCAGTTCACGACTTTGCAGGCCGTTGGGGACGATCTGCTCTGCATGGGCGTAATTCATTTGTAATTTGGTGCTTGCAATTTGGGATTTAGATTTATATGTATGTACGGAACCAGCAGAGATTATCGGAAATACAAAAAATGGCATCCTTCATTTGTCAGTTTACACTTTAATGCAGAACGATTTTTCAAATCGTTTTAACAATTTGAAAAATTGTTCTACAGCAAGAAAAAGTGTAAACTACTTTTCAGCTTTTATGTATGTAAGGATGCCCGAAATTTTTTTCCTGATCTGTAAGCCCCTGTTAAGCAGGGATTCATGAAATCTCATTTATGTAAGAGCCGTTATCAACCTGATTTTTCTGCTTTCAGCTTATTGTAAATATGTCTTTTTTTCCTGAAAGGTTACTGATCTGTCAGCTTTAACCACGAAACACACGGAATACACGAAAAAAAAAGAGCGTCCCTCATTTTCCGGTTCGCGGTTCCGTTCAGGCGGTTGCCGCACGAAGGCGGAAGTCAGCTACCTTTATGCGGGCGCATTTACAACTTGGGGGAGTCCCGGAGAGACGACTGAAAACAGCCCGGCAATTTATTGCCGGGGCGAATGTCCCCGTTTTTTCAGTCCCCTGACTTGTAAATACGCCCCCTTTATGCCCATATGAAAGATGCTGGAAAAAGAATATAATTTCGTGTTTTTCGTGTCTTTCGTGGTTAAAAATCAGTTTTATAACTTCCCATACAACAGCAACAGAAAAACAGGAAGAAAGGCTGTGAAAATAAATTAAAACCGGCTCTTGCGGAGTGACGGATCTGCAAATCCCTTATAAGCAAGGCTTCCCGTGTCAGAACTAAAATTCGGGAGACCTTTAAGAATTTACAAATTAGCTCGTGAGTCGTAAGTTCTCATAAATAGCTGAAATGACTCACCGGGAAACTCCCCCCTTTTTTAAAGGGGGGCCGGGGGGGATTTCCCCCGACCTGCTGAAATCCCCCTGAATCCCCCTTTAAAAAAGGGGGACTCAGAACAGCGGCTTCAGAGAACTTATGACTGTCGAGAAATTAGGTATTTCCCCCAAATTAATATACCCGGTATCTTGCTCTTGCTCTTACTCTTGTGCTCTCGCTCCTGCTCCTGCCTGATAAAGAATTAAGGTCAGACGGGCAGCGTGGGCAGATTATTTATTGGGAAATCCCTTACTACTGATATTGAAATGAAAATCACCCTTCAAAATATATGTAAGCATTACGGAGCAGTAAAGGCCAATAATGGTATAAATCTTACTATTTTTCCGGGAACCATACACGGTATCATCGGGGAAAACGGTGCGGGGAAAAGCACACTGATGAAAATTCTGGCAGGCTATATACGGAGAACAAGCGGTGATATCCTGCTGGACGATTCCCCTGCCAATTATCAGACTCCTGCGCGGGCTTCGGACCTGGGCATCGGCATGTTATATCAGGACCCCCTTGATTTTCCGCTTCTCTCTGTTCTGGATAACTTCATGCTGGGGCAGGTCAGCGGATTTACTGATCAGAAGACGCGTCTCAGGAAGCATATAGAAGAGCTGGCCTCAGGTCTCAACTTTAATCTGAACCCGGATGCGCTTGTGAAAACCCTTACCGTCGGTGAACGGCAGCAATTGGAGATTCTGAGGCTTCTGACACTGGGAATCCGGGTACTGATCCTTGACGAACCGACCACGGGTATATCCGGCGCGCAGAAGGAAGTTCTTTTTCAAGCCTTGAAGAAACTGGCTTCCGATGGAAAAAGCGTTATCCTGGTCTCACACAAGCTGGAGGATGTGGATGCCCTGTGTGACAATCTGACGGTCCTGCGCCAGGGGACGGTAAGCGGCGAAATGAGCCAGCCTTTTGACAGCAGGTCAGTGTTGAAAATGATGTTCGGCAGCCCTCCGGTTCCTCCCTCCTGTTCATGTATCGTACCGGGAAAAGAAATTCTCGTCATGAAAAATGTTTCTGCTTCAGGCGGACGAACAGGGATTAAAAAATGCAACACAGTCATCCGGAGCGGAGAAATGGTGGGGCTGGCAGGGCTTGAGGGCAGCGGACAGGGAATTTTTCTCCGCATTGCCGCGGGACTGAACAAAATGTCCGGAGGAGAAATATATATACGGAGCGTGAAGATGAACGGGAAAACATATCATGGGTTCCGACAGAAGCGCGTTATTTTTCTCCCCACCTCCCGTCTGGAAGAAGGACTGATATCCGGGTTAACCATTGCGGAACACTTTGCACTTCGTGATAAGCGCAAAAGTTTTTTTATAAAATGGAGGAACGCGTTTAAAAAGGCTGGCGAGTGTATTGACAGATTCCGCGTTGCAGGAAGGCCCGAATCAACGGTGGAATCCCTGTCAGGAGGTAATCAGCAGCGACTTATGCTTTCATTCCTCTCTGAAAACCCATCCCTTCTTCTTCTCGAAAATCCTACCAGGGGGCTTGATGTGGAATCCGCACACTGGGTATGGAATCATCTCAGTGAATACTGCGAGCGCGGGACAAGCATAGTCTTTTCATCCTCAGAAATTGATGAAATTCTTATGGTTGCTGACCGTGTGCTTGTTTTTTTTGACGGGATTGTTGCAAAGGATGTAAATACAGATGAAACAGACATTAATGAATTAGGGCGTGCAATAGCCGGGAAAGCCTAAGTACTCCGTTTCAGAAATAATAAATTTGCGGAGTGCAAAGCTTGCTTTGCCAGTCCGGGACTATTGCAAAGCTTTGCACTCCGCATTCGGAAAATTTTTCTGTACAACCCTGACGTTATTTCTGAAACAGAGCACTAAGTGCTCCGTTTCAAAATTAAGTACCCGGCCAAAAGTTTTCCGGGATTTTTTTTCTCGCAAAGGCGCAAAGCTTGCTGTGAGTATTTATCAGTCTGTTTTTGTTGTGTTTCAAAATTAATGACATGCTTATACATAAAAAATTTCCCGTAACGCTGAGTGCAAAGCTTGCTTTGCCAGTCCCGGGTTCAGGCTTTGCACTCCTCGGAATTTATAACCCGGACATTATTTCTGAAACTAAGTGCTCTGTTTCATAAATAATGTCCGGGTTAAAACGGAGGAGTGCAAAGCTTGCTTTGCGCCACTGCGGGATTCCCGCAAAGCAAGCTTTGCACTCCGCGGAATTTATAACCCGGACATTATTTCTGGAACTAAGGCGATTTCCAACAATCAGCAGATCGAAAAATTCCGGGCAGGACACGCTAAATGCCCGTTCCCACGCTTTGCGCGGGAATGCGGAAGGGACGATTAGCGTCCCGCTGTCCGGACGCGTGCATTCCACACAAAGCCTGGGATTTTTTCGATCTACTGATTTTGTCATCTTTAATAAAAGCTGAAAAAGTAGTTTACACTTTTCCGGCTGTAGAACAATTTTTCAAATTGTTTAAAATTAAACCTAAATTGAGCGATTCTTTGACATGAACATGGTTCTCATGCTGTAATGTCAGAGTGTCGGCGTTTTTTCGGCTTTCACCCCATCGGGTGAAAACCGAAAAACGGGCAAAAGCCCGGATGTCAGGCATTCGGACAGCTTTGCTGACAAGAATCGCTCAATTCAGGTTAAAACAATTTGAAAAATTGTTCTACAGTAAAGTGACAAATGAAGGATGCCTGTATTTTCACGGAAAAGGAAAAAATCATGGATATGGATATGGAAATTTTCCAGGGAATGGAAGCCCCGGAACTCAGGAAATATATCAAATTCCTGCTTTGGCACTACAGGGTTATGGACGCGTTCTGGTTCATCTTTGTTAATGACCAGTTTGATCGGTCCGTTGCAGAGCGAATCAATGAGAAAGTATGGGGACGAGTGGCAGGCATGGCTGCAAAAGATATCGTCACCCGGTTTGATATTCAGGAAACCGGTCTCAAAGGCTTTGTGAGAGCACTCCGATTATTTCCCTGGTGCATCCTGGTGGGATACCAGATCCGGGAATCCGATGATGAGGTGATAATCTCCGTACCATCCTGTCCCACACAGGAAGCCCGTATCAGGCGAGGCATAGGCGAGTATGTCTGCAAGGAAATGCACCGCGGGGAATTTGAGAGCTTTGCACAGGCAATTGACGCGCGTATCCGAGTGGAATGCCTTTTCGCACCTCCGGATCCTCATCCCGAAGACATGTTCTGCAAATGGAGGTTTTACCTTGAATCCTGAGATGCTTTATGAAACAAGGAGATTATCCCTCAGGCAGCCGGTGTCTTGAACGAACTGATCTGGCTCCCTGGAACAAATAGCTCTTCCCATCATGCATAAGTTCCCAGGGGAGTCCCAGCAGCAAAGCAGTAGCTTCTTCCGCTTCATACTGTTTTTCCTTGGACGCTCCCTTTATCAACTGGGAATCCACAAAAACAGAAAAACGGCGTTCCGCATGAATGTCAATTTTCTTCCATGCAGAGATGACATTGTCGCAAATATCCTTTGGCATGACTTCCAGGTAAAGTTCCTGCCCCCACTCCGGCAGTTTCTTTTCAATATTCTCAGCCCTTGTCCTGAATACGCCAGTGGGCCACAGATAGTATCTTTCCAGATACCACCTCAGTTCTTCAACCTCGAGAGGCCCCAGCGGTGCGGTGAAGAGAAATGCCTGTCGGCATTTCACCTGCTGCGATCCGGAACCTGCCGGAATATACGTCAGTTCAGCTCTCGCCATTGCACGACGCTTCCCGTCTTTTTCCATAATGTGGGGAAATTTCAATTCCATAACCAGCTCTTCCAGTGGCTCCATGAGACCTGTTTTCTCTAACTGATGCCCGCTCTGAACGCGTTCCCCCAGTGCGGCCAGTATATGGGGCATAGCGTCATGGATGCCTTTTTTGCCATCTTTCAGGCGTATTGCCACAGGTTCCTTTGAGAATATCCATTTCAGCGCTCCCAGTTCTATACCTTCCCGCAACAGTGCAATGACCGGAAAATTCTGCTTCCGTCTCTCTTTTATCAAGGCAGCGTGACGGGTTTCCTCTGCAACCCAGGCGGAATTAAAGGCATCCGGACTGATCACCACGATGAAGGCCCTGGCTTTTTCAATGGCAGCATGGATCTTGACAGTCAGTTCCCCTCCCCCGCGTAAATCACTGGAATCCATCCAACTAAACAGACCATAGGCTTCCATAGCCTTGCACAGTTCGGCAACAAAATTATCATCACGACTGCTGTGAGAAATCAAAATAGCTTTATTCATGATTTCCTATTCTCCGATTAAGTAAGGATTAACCATTTAAAACTCAGACATTATTTTTCTGTTATAAGCCGATATACAGAACGACAAGCTGACTCGTTTTTTTGCATCCTTCATAAAAGCTGAAAAGTAGTTTAGGTGATTTCCGGAAAAGAATATACCAAGTCCGCCTTCAGGCGGCATAACACCGCCTGAAGGCGGAACTACAAACTTCGATCTGGTATGTTTTTTATTGGAAATCACCTTACACTGGAGCATTCCCTAAAAGTAGGTTGCAAAATTCAATATGTTATTCGTTCCCGGGCTTCCGCTTGGGAATGCATCCGGCAAGGCTCTGCCTTGCGAGATATCTGTTTTAACCATTTGCTTTTACAATAAAACATGAGGCAGATCCTCTCCGGATGCATTCTCAGGAACGAAGATTTCCTACTTTTTAGGAATGCGCCCAGTTTACACTTTTTCCTGCTGCAGAACAATTTTTCAAATTGTTGAAAACAAGTTGAAAAATTGTTATGCAGTGAAGTGTAAACTGACAAATGAAAGATGCCGTTTTTTGTATTTTTTCTTATTTAACTTTTAATGTTTAAAAATGCAAGGTGGAAAACCTCTGGGACAGCCGGAAAAAATTTTGGGGACATTTTATATCAACACTTCGGAGGTGTAAAACTTTAACTCATTGAAATTACAGAATTTAAATTTTTAACGACAAAATCTGTGATCCTATAAAAACAGGATGTTATAAAGACTATCCGAACCATTGTTATATGAAAAGTAATCTGCTTTCCAATTAGCGGATCAATATACTCAGTAGGTCGAAAACTTTTGCAAACAATGGATTCCGGGTTAAAATCGGAAAACATCCGTTTTCCGATTTTTATATGAAATACCACATTAAATCACATTAATCAGAAAGATTATTCAAAAAACCATTAATCAGAAAGATTGTTCAAAAAACTCAAAAAACACAGACTTCATCATTACCATCGTCCCAATCTTCTTTTCCCCGCACTGTTAACAGAAGCTGTCGTCGCCGGTTTTCTATTCTTTGAGCATTTTCTGTCTGACCGAAGTGGCGATAAAGCTTTCCGAGACAACCAAGAGTACAAGATTTACGAAACCAGAATTCCGGAAATACCATATCCATTATTTGTACAGTTTTTTCATAATACTTCAGAGCCTTATTATATTCTCCGGATTCAGCACAGACCCGGCCGAGAAATTCAGTAATTTTGAAAATATACGGATGTAAAGGAGCGTAAAAATCTTTAGCTTGGTTAAGCCATTCATTTGCCATTTTTATTGATTCGGAATGCTTATCGTCGCCTGTCATATACTCCGTATAATACCTGTTTTCGCTTTCATGATATAACTGTTCGAGAAAACCTGATTTTTCATCTTTTTGCGTGTCAGACAGATGTTTCTGAATAATCGGCGATGTCAGATCAAGTTGTGAAGAACATGACGGGTCATTAACGCAGCGAGGGCAGTCACAAAGGAAGCCGTAATTATACATCAGATCCTGCTGTCTTTCATCTAATTTTTTCAGACATGAAATTCAGCATACTGGCTTCAAATTTATTCACATACCTGGTCGGGTCCGATTTACAATTTATCTGATTGGTCGGATACATACAACTGAGCTTTTTCAGCACTTTGCTTAATGCTTTTTTCGGCATTCCGATAAGTTGTAATAGCGCAGATTCTATAACACTGATTATATTTTCTTCAGCCCGTACCAGTATTTCAGGTTTTTCTCTCAAAAGAAGTGTTCCGGCAAAAATATCTGCTTTTGCAACTATTCCCCGACCTTTCCCGGGAATATCGGTAATCATGACAGGAAATGTTTCTAATTCTGTATTCAATATTTCGATAGTCATTATCTGGTAACCTTCTGTAATACTTGCCTTTAATGGTTTATAAAAAGCTTATGGGGGTTAAGCGGAGGATTCGACAAATAAATTCAATCAGAACCTCGGCAAAATGTATAATCCGGCAAGCCCGAACATCTGATACTCTGCGGCGAGGGAACCGAATCTGCAATAATCAGTAGATCAAAAAGTTTCCGGTAAACCTTGCATACAGTGGATTTCGGGTTAATTAAAAAACATCCGTTGGCATCCTTACATAAAAGCTGAAAGTAGTTTACACTCAGTAGATCGAAAAGTTTCCGGTAAACCCTGTTAAACAGTGGATCCCGGGGAAAATCGGAAAACGGATGTTTTCCGATTTTAACCCGGAATCCACTGTTCGCAAAACTTTTCGATCTACTGAAATTGTTCTACATTAAATTTACCGGAAGGAGTTCGAAAATTATTTTTCTCAGTGCAAAGAGCGAAAACCTGAACCATGTTTACAGCAATTCTCCGACCTCGCATTTGCCTGTTGCGGGGACAAATATCTGTTTGGTAAACAGCCAGAAAAATAAAGTCAGTCCGCCGGCAGCCAGCGCCATAAGGCCGATAGTTGTAATCTTATCCGGCCAATCCAAGGAAATGATCCACATGGCTGCTGCCCCGACCGTGAAATATGAAAAAATGATCAGTGATGACGCTGACCCCGTGTCCTGATCCACCTGCTCAAGGATCAGATTGTTGGTCGGAGGGCGGCATAACCCGAAAGAAAAGGACATGAGCCACATGGGAAGAGCCAGATTCCAGGGGCTGCTGTGATGAGTGATTTTCATCCACATACCCGCAACTATGACCCCGATAAAGCCCGCGGTCATCAGGCGGGCAGAGGCAACCCGGCATACCAGTTTGGAAAAAATCAGTGCCCCGGTCATCAGGGCAACAGCGTTGAATGCGAAAAAATAGCCGAAAGTCTGCTCGCTGAGTCCGAACCTGGAAATGTATATATCCGACGAACCGGCAATAAAGGCAAAGAAGGGCAGCCCCAGTATTGACATGAACAGGGTGAGGCTCAGAAAGCGGCGATTCCCCATAAGTCGGATATAGCTGCCCATAATTTTCCACGGACTGACTTTGCTGAAGGTTCTGAGAGATTCCTGCATCTGATATACGCCGATCAGGGCAACTGTCCCGAATCCTGCCTGAATAACAAAAATCCATCGCCAGGAAAAAAAGGTTACGACCCAGCCGCCGATGATCGGGGCCATCATCGGGGACAGGGTTACAATAACAGTGACATACGCGATGATCCGTTCGCGTCGGCGGGCATCAAAGAGATCCTTGCAGATTACAAGGGAAAGGGCAGACGCGGCCGCGGCGCCCGCACCCTGGATGATCCTGGCTATGATCATCACATCCACATCATATGCCAGAGCACAGACAAGACTGGCCAGAATGTAAATACAAATGCCTGTCATCAGTGGACGGCGACGGCCAAACCGGTCGGAAATCGGCCCGTAGATCAGCAGGAATAAGCAATAGGTGATGAAAAAAGCAACAAGCGTCATGTTGACCATGACCAGGGGTTCCTGCCAGACTTCCTGCAAAAGAGGCAGCGCTGGAAGATACATATCGGTGGAAACAGGGGGAAAGGCTGCCAGCAGCGCGAGCAGGGCAATTATTTTCTTCATTCATAGTCTCCCGGAAAGTGTGTTTTGTATTTTGTATTTGGTGTTCATCTTCTGCTGCGGCTTTTATGATCTGCCACTCACCGAAACATCAAAGCCGGAGCCAAACACCAAGCACCAAAAATCATTTGACTAACGGTCACAGAGGGCTTCCCACAGGCGGCTGACCGACAGAATGAGATAGCGAAGCGAAATCACGATAAAGGCAAAAGGAATGATGGCCTCGCATACCCAGGTCGGAACCTGTGCATAAGCCTTGCCGCCGTCTTCAAACTCCATTTGCACAAATTGAAAGCTGTAATGAGCCGCGACCGCGCATATTCCTGCGGTAAACAGCGCTACCATACTGCCGGCCACCTTTCTGGCGCGTTTCGGGAGGTACCGGGTTATAATATCAATATTTATATGCCTGTCCTGCCGACTGGCCACCATAGCCCCGGCAAGGCCGATCCACAGCACCAGGATGCGCACAAGGACATCCCCCCATATGATACCGCTTTCAAAAAAATTTCGTAAGAAAATCTGAGCGAGCGTCAGGCACATCATCAGCATAAATAAAACCACAAGAATGCTGTCCTCCATCCTGTAAATGAACCGGATGGAAGTATTGATAACATAGACGAACTGTTCCTGTTTTTCTTTCTGTTTTTTCATCATGTCCTGATTTTTTCCAGTATGTACAAGGTAGGTTAAGTGTAAATTCCTTCTGATCAGCAACTTTTCCAAATGATTAATGATTATGCGCTGAATGAAAATGATTGTCAAGAACAATATCATATATATATTACTTTTGTTCACAAACTTCGTTTGGGAACCTCATCAGCAAAGACCTCCGAGGTTTCCGGATTCTCACCATGCTCGGTTATCAAAACCTCGGAGGTCTGGCGATCACCCGGAACCTCTTCACCGAAGACCTCCGAGGTTTCCGGATTCTCAGCGATCCCGGTTATCATCAAAACCTCGGAGGTCTGGGGGATCACCCGGAACCTCTTCACCAAAGACCTCCGAGGTTTCCGGATTCTCAGCAGGCTTGGTTATCATCAAAACCTCGGAGGTCTGGCGATCACCCGGAACCTCTTCACCGAAGACCTCCGAGGTTTCCGGATTCTCAGCGGACCCGGTTGTCACCAAAACCTCGGAGGTCTGGCGATCACCCGGAACCTCTTCACCGAAGACCTCCGAGGTTTCCGGATTCTCAGCGGACCCGGTTATCATCAAAACCTCGGAGGTCTGGCGATCACCCGGAACCTCTTCACCGAAGACCTCCGAGGTTTCCAGATTCTCAGCAGACCCGCTTATCATCAAAACCTCGGAGGTCTGGGGGATCACCCGGAACCTCTTCACCAAAGACCTCCGAGGTTTCCGGATTCTCAGCAGGCCCGGTTATCACCAAAACCTCGGAGGTCTGGCGATCACCCGGAACCTCTTCAGCAAAGACCTCCGAGGTTTCCGGATTCTCAGCGGACCCGGTTATCACCAAAACCTCGGAGGTCTGGCGATCACCCGGAACCTCTTCAGCAAAGAAGACCTCCGAGGTTTCCGGATTCTCAGCAGGCTTGGTTATCATCAAAACCTCGGAGGTCTGGCGATCACTCGGAACCTCTTCACCAAAGACCTCCGAGGTTTCCGGATTCTCAGCAGGCCCGCTTATCATCAAAACCTCGGAGGTCTGGGGATCACCCGGAACCTCTTCAGCAAAGAAGACCTCCGAGGTTTCCGGATTCTCAGCAGGCTTGGTTATCATCAAAATCTCGGAGGTCTGGCGATCACCCGGAACCTCTTCACCGAAGACCTCCGAGGTTTCCGGATTCTCTGCGGACCCGGTTATCATCAAAACCTCGGAGGTCTGGGGGATCACTCGGAACCTCTTCACCGAAGACCTCCGAGGTTTCCGGATTCTCAGCAGGCTTGGTTATCATCAAAACCTCGGAGGTCTGGCGATCACCCGGAACCTCTTCGCCGAAGACCTCCGAGGTTTCCGGATTTTCAGCAGGCCCGGTTATCATCAAAACCTCGGAGGTCTGGCGATCACTCGGAACCTCTTCAGCAAAGAAGACCTCCGAGGTTTCCGGATTCTCAGCAGGCCCGGTTATCACCAAAACCTCGGAGGTCTGGGGGATCACCCGGAACCTCTTCACCAAAGACCTCCGGATTCTCAGCGGGCCCGGTTATCACCAAAACCTCGGAGGTATGGGATCACCCGGGACCTCTTCACCGAAGACCTCCGAGGTTTCCGGATTCTCAGCGGGTCCGGTTATCATCAAAACCTCGGAGGTCTGGCGATCACCCGGAACCTCTTCGCCGAAGACCTCCGAGGTTTCCAGATTCTCAGCGGGCATGGTTATCACCAAAACCTCGGAGGTCTGGCGATCACCCGGAACCTCTTCGCCGAAGACCTCCGAGGTTTCCAGATTCTCAGCAGACCCGCTTATCATCAAAACCTCGGAGGTCTGGGGGATCACCCGGAACCTCTTCACCAAAGACCTCCGAGGTTTCCGGATTCTCAGCAGGCTCGGTTATCACCAAAACCTCGGAGGTCTGGCGATCACTCGGAACCTCTTCACCGAAGACCTCCGAGGTTTCCGGATTCTCAGCGGGCCCGGTTATCATCAAAACCTCGGAGGTCTGGCGATCACCCGGAACCTCTTCACCGAAGACCTCCGAGGTTTCCGGATTCTCAGCAGGCCCGGTTATCACCAAAACCTCGGAGGTCTGGGGGATCACCCAAAATTTGATTATTTTTATTATATCAATTTTAATGATATTGGTGGGCAAGCAGTGGATTCCGGGTTAAAACCGGAAAACATCCTTTTCCAGGTTTTCCCTGGAATGACAGTATGTTAAATTGTCATTCCGGTTTTAACCCGAAATCCACTGTCAGACAGAAAGTTTTCGATCTACTGAGTTTCCTTTGACATGCTGTCTTCTGTCTGATATAAATGTATTTTCACCCCGGATATGAAAGTGTTTAGTGTTTTGCCAAGCTTTCATCATCCGTGTATTACCCGTCATTCCGGGGAAGTCGGAGCAGATGACCAAACACCAAACACTTCATATAAAAATTGGAACCCATTGCTCAACAGAAAGTTTTCGATCTCCGTTTTCATGGTAAATCAGGATGAAATCTGTATCGCTTGTTATCTTATCGGCGGCTGTGTGTTTCACCTTTCTCCTGTGCGGAACAGCACATAGGGGATACGGACAGAGTATTCACTATAGCCCGGAGATTTTAATCCGGAAAGACGGGGCCAACCGGATATATTTGAAACAACTGCTTATCGTGGATCATGAACCCGATAACCGAACACCGCCTGCTGATCCGGGTGAAGACGGGATACAGGATATTCATGATATGGCTGCCCCGGATTCTGCTGACAACCTTTTCCCGGGGGATAGAAATGCCCTGAATAAAGATCTGGCAGATGCCTTGAAATTTTACTATGAAAACAGGTTTGCCGAAGCCCTCCCGATATTCAGAAGAATTTCCCGCCAGGTTAAAACACCGGATATCCTTTTCTGGCTGGGGACATGCGGGGCCCGAACCGGGGATTGCGGGCTGGCTGTTGAAAAATTGCAGGAAGCACTTGAGATTAATCCGAATCTGGTCGGAGCAAGGATGGAACTCGCGGCGGCCTGCTTTCACTGCGGCCAGTATGAAAAAGCAAAACAGGAATTTGAAAAGATAAAAGCAGATTCCCCGCCCCCGGAAGTGGAACAGCGCATTGACCGTTTTCTCTCTGAAATAAAACAGGATGAGGAAAGATTCACATGGAAGCTGCGCTTTGTCCAGGCATATCAGTATGATGATAATGTTACCAGCGGACCCGGCAGGACAGAGATAGACGACGGAAGTGTCAGCATCATCATAGATGAAGAATCAGGAAAAATGGGAAGCGGCAATTGGATCACTGATCTGAAAGCCGGCTTTCTGTATGATACGGGGCGTCCTGACGGGTTCCTGTGGAACGGGGGGCTGAATTTCTTTTACAACTGCGCTCTTGAAAACTCTGCTTTCAACTATACGGATGCGGATGGCTTCGCTGGTCTCCGTTGGAAAGGAAAACAGGATATCATCAGGATGCCGGTGGGATTTTCGCACAAACGATACGGCGGTGATGCCCTTTCGGACACCCTGTATTTTGATCCGGATATAGAGCATTTTATTACTGATTTCTTCAGTATAAAGATGTCGCTCAGGTGTGCAAAAGAAACCTACGCTGATCCGGGTTACTCAGATGCCGGATATGACAACGTGAGCCTCAGGGCTTCGTCGGGACCCCGTTTCTACCTGTCAGACAGTCATCATGTCCTGTCCGGATTTTTCACATTGGAAGACCGCAACGCGGATTCGGACGCGATGTCCTATTCCTCACGGAACTTCTCAGCCTCTTATTTTGCAAGCTTTATGACCCGGACAGAACTCCTGTTATTTTATAAATGGACAGACAGGCAGTACAGCGGCTCTCCGAATTTTTATGATGCCAAGCGTCATGATAAAAGAAACACACTGACCGCAATTATCGGACAGCGATTCCGGGATCACTTTTTCACATCCCTTGAGCTTGCCTATATTTCTAATGATTCAAATGCCGAACTGTATGATTTTCGTAAAACAGCCTGCACAGTCAGCGCGGGGATTACATTCTGACAAATCATAAAGGAGTGCAAAAATTAAGCGGGGTTTTTTGCGCTTTGCAAAAAACCGCTTCGCTTAATTTTTGCACTCCTTTGAAAATTCACTCCGTCTCTGAAAGACTCAGAAGAATATAAATCACTTCTTCCGATCCGATCTTTTTGTCATTATTCACATCTGCATCCGATGGCGTGTAGTCTGCGGCAATACCGGAAGGAGGCTCCCCCGCGCATATCTGTAACCCTGTAATTGCGTCGTCTGTACGGATTATCCCGTCTCCGTTGATATCCCCCTTGCTGTCTCGGAAGGTGACTGATCCTAACCTGACCTTTGCTTTGGCAGATTCCGTATCATCGCCGAAGAAAAGGAAGTCAGGGGTCTGATAAATCGTCACATAAAAAGGGTCTTCATAGGTTGTGTAGTTCCGAAGCCTGCCCTTAAGAACAGATGAATTATTTGCAAAAAGTTCATAATTGTCATCCTTGACGGTCAGATCATAGCGGGTCATGATTGTTGTATCAAAGGATGCTGTTTCGGATCGGCGAAATAGTCCGTCTTCATCATCAGCGTCCCCCTGTGTCCATATCTGATCTGTCCAGAATCCCAGTTCAAGCCCCATACATCCTTCTCCGCTGCAATCATGGGTGTTCACAATCACACTGAAGCCGGCCCGGTCATTATAATCATGTTCTTCTTCCAGGACCTGCGCCTCAAATGTGATGGTAAAGCCGGATGACCGGTCAAGAGACCCGGGCATATCAGGATGTGCAAAGGAAATATCACCGGGGATCGAAGCAAATGAAGATAAGTCAGGGATGTTGCTGAAATAACCGGCCAGATCGCCTGTATCCGTCATTGAGTCCAAGCTGGTGACACCCTCTGCGGCCTCCTGGGAGGATGACGCGGGGCTTAGTTTACATAAGTCTTCAACTTCCGAAGAGTTACAGGCTTCCGAAATATTGGAAGGACAGAAAGGGGAAACACATAGTTCGCAATAGTTGCACAATTCTGAAATGGAAAAGTTTGACAACCATCCCTGCTCGTCCGGCGTGGTATTTTCGGAACCATCGTAAAGTGAAACCTCCCCGGCCATGACATTTCCTGAAATAATTACGGACAGCGCCGCAACCAGGATCAGGAAGATACAATTCTGTTTTGCTTTGAAATTCATTATCATCTCCTTTTTGTTTGACGGTTTCCCGCGGTTTTAAGGACACGGATGCACACGGATCATTTCGGTAAAATACCCGCTACTGCTCTATTGCTCGCGGGGGATTGACAAATCCCCCGCGGCGGCGGGGGTTCGGATTTGTCAATCCGAACCGAGCAGGAACCGGGTATATTATTTCCTAATGAAATCCGTGTTTATCCGTGTTTATCCGTGTCCTATATTATTTCCGAGCAAATAAACCTGCCCGCAGTTTTAAGGGACACGGATTAACACGGATGCACACGGATCATTTCAGTATATAAAATACCCGCTGCTGCTCGCGGGGGATTGACAAATCCCCCGCGGCGGCGGGGGTTCGGATTTGTCAATCCGAACCGAGCAGGAACCGGGTGTATTATTTATTCGGAGTTCCCTAATGAAATCCGTGTTTATCCGTGTTAATCCGTGTCCTATATAAATAAACCTGCCCGCGGTTTTAAGGACACGGATTAACACGGATGCACACGGATCATTTCAGTAAATAAAATACCTGCTACTGCTCGCGGGGGATTGACAAATCCCCCGCGGCGGGTTCGGATTTGTCAATCCGAACCGAGCAGGAACCGGGTGTATTATTTATTCGGAGTTCCCTAATGAAATCCGTGTTTATCCGTGTTTATCCGTGTCCTAATATTATTTCCGAGCAAATAAACCTGCCCGCGGTTTTAAGGACACGGATTAACACGGATGCACACGGATCATTTCAGTAAATAAAATACCCCGCTGCTGCTCGGGGATTGATAAATTCCAGCGGGTTCGGATTTGTCAATCCGAACCGAGCAGGAACCGGGTATTCGGAGTTCCCTAATGAAATCCGTGTTTATCCGTGTTTATCCGTGTCCTATATTATACCTGCCAGCAGTTTTAAGGACACAGTAAATAAAATACCCGCTGCTCCCGCCGCGAGGTTCGGATTTGTCAATCCGAACCGAGCAGGAACCTAATGAAATCCGTGTTTATCCGTGTCCTATACCTATGTCGGGTGTTCCTAAGCCGGAAACCTGCAATATATGCAGTATTTTCCCTTGATAAAATCAGCATTTTATTTTAATGTATCATATATGGGTTATATTTTCAACTGTAATGATGCTGTCGTATATGAGCAGTGGCTGAAGGATCCGAAAAATCAGATGGCTGCCGAACTTGAAAACCGGCTGATGCTCAACATGCTCAGGCTCCTGAGAGGTGACCGCTTGATCGATATTGGCTGCGGAACCGGTACAAGCCTTCTCCCGTTTCTGGATACCGGGGTCCTGATGACCGGGCTTGATCCATCGCCGGATATGATTGATATTGCGTCAGAAAAGCTGGAAAATCGCGCGGAACTGTACCAGGGATTTGCTGAAGACCTTCCGTTTGAGGACAATGCTTTTCATCATGCCTGCCTGGTGAAAACCCTGGAATTTGCCGACGATCCCCGGAAGGCAATTGAAGAGGCTTGCAGGGTTGCAAAAAACATGGTGTTCATCGGGATATTGAACCGACATTCCATCCGGGGAACCGGATTGCGGGTCAAGCGGATTTTTACAAAAACCATTTACGATCATGCCCGTTTTTTCAGTATCTGGGAGTTGGAAGAAATCATCCGGACAATCCTGGGGGATGTCCCTATATCCTGGCGGACTGTATGCCAGTTTTCAGCAGGCGCGGGAAAGATTTCCCACAGGATAGAATGTTCTGATCTGGTTCAGCGGTGCCCCTTCGGCGCGTTCACCGGCATGACGGTGACGCTTGTTCCCCGTTTCAGAACCCTGCCCCTTGAAATTCCCTGCCCAGTGGGACCCGACGGTACACTGACTGGCCTGGCAAGAACAAGATGGAGATAAGAACCATGGAAGCATATCTTTATGAAAAGCTGGAAAACCGTAAAGTCCGATGCAATCTTTGCAGTCATCGCTGTCTGATAAAAGAGGGGTACCGCGGCATATGCAATGTCCGTGAAAATCAGGCAGGTATTCTTAAAAGCCTGGTTTACGGAAAAATTATTGCACAGCATATTGATCCTGTGGAAAAAAAACCCCTGTTTCATCTGGTTCCCGGAAGTCTTTCTTATTCTGTTGCAACCGTGGGCTGCAATTTCAAATGCCGGTTCTGCCAGAATTCGGATATTGCACAGATGCCTTCGGACAATAACGGGCTTATTATGGGAAATTCTGCCATACCGGAAGCGGTGGTCCGAGGGGCAGAAGAAGGAAATTGTAAAAGCATTGCATATACATATACCGAGCCGACCGTCTATTTCGAGTTTGCCTTTAATACCGCGAAGCTCGCCCGTGAAAAAGGGATAAAGAATGTGTTCGTCACCAACGGATACATGACCCCCGAGGCTTTGGACATGATATCCCCTTTCCTGGATGCAGCAAATGTGGATCTGAAAGCTTTTACAGAGGAATTTTATAAGAAACTCTGCGGGGCAAAGCTGGAGCCTGTGAAAGAAGCCTTGAAGAAAATGAAATCCCTGGGAATTTTTGTGGAGATCACCACACTGCTGATTCCGGGGCTGAACGACGGAGCGGCTGAACTTGAGCAGTTGGCCGGGTTCATTGCAAATGAACTGGGAACTGAAACCCCGTGGCACATCAGCCGCTTTCATCCCACATATCGGCTGACCGACCGGCAGTCAACGCCGGTGGAGAGCCTGGTCAGGGCCCGCGAGATCGGTATCAGAGCCGGACTTCGGTATGTATATGTGGGAAATGTTCCGGGCGAAAAAGGGGAGGATACCTATTGCTACAGTTGCGGAAAGACCCTGATAGACCGATGGGGCTTCAGTATCCGGGAAAATCATATCAGGAACGGGAAATGCAGGTATTGCGGGGCGCAGATTGACGGCGTGGGGTTGTAAGACCACGAATGAAATGATACGAATTATAGGCATTTTTCATAAAAGCTGAAGAGTAGTTTACACTTTTTCCGGCTGTAGAACAATTTTTCAAATTGTTTAAAACGAATTTGAAAAATCGGCATCTTTCATAAAAGCTGAAGAGTAGTACACCAATTTTTAAGTTCGTCCCCCCTTTTTTAAAGGGGGCCTGGGGATTTTTCTTGCAAAAAAAGGCTGTTGTGACAGAAATCCCCCCGGCCCCCTTTAAAAAAGGGGGAGGAATTTACAAGTTGCAGAAGTAGTTTACACTTTTCCGGCTGTAAAACAATTTTTCAAATTGTTTAAAACGATTAAAAAAATCGTTCTACATTTCAAATTGTTTAAACGATTTGAAAAATCGTTCTACAGGCAGGAATCGCGGCAGCGGCTTTGTCAATGATCCGGATGGTATCCAGGCAGACATGCGGCCCGGAACCGAGGCACTGTTTCCCTTCTCTCAAAACCGGCAGAGTGCAAAACTTGCTTTGCGAAAACCCCGGTCAGGCAAATCAGGCTTTGCACTCCGCGAAGTTTATGACCCGGACATCGTTTCCGGTGAGCCATACAGCAGATGCTCGCAGGAAGTCACCTTTAAACATCCAGTTCCTTTTCCAGTTGCCGGCTGTAATTCGACATAAAAAAGCAGCACACGAAATAGACCAGGGAAAGAAAAATATACGCTTCTGCAGAGAATCCCATCCATTTCGGATCGGAAAGCACGGACTGCATGGTTTTAAGGACATCGTACAAAGCGATGATCACGACAAGAGAGGTGTCTTTGAACGCGGATATCAGGACGCTTACAGAGGGCGGAATCACGATTTTCAATGCCTGGGGAAGAATGATCAGGCGCATGGTCTGGTAATAGTTCAATCCCAGGGAATCAGCCGCTTCGTACTGTCCCCGTGAGATGGCCTGCAGGCCGCCCCGGACCACTTCCGCAACATAGGCAGCGGTAAACATAATGATGGCCACCTGTGCCCGAAGAATTTTATTAATGGTAACCCCTTCGGGTAAAAACAGGGGAAAGATGATGGACGACATAAAGAGCAGGCTGATCAGGGGAACCCCGCGTATCATCTCAATATAGACAATGCAGAGGGTCTTCACAACAGGCATCCGGGAACGGCGTCCCAGCGCCAGGGCAATCCCCAGGGGATATGCGGCTGTAAGGCCGAATACAGAAAGCAGGAGCGTCAGCGGCAATCCTCCCCACTGGGTGCTTTCCACTGAAGTAAGCCCGAAAATCCCGCCTTTCATGAGCAGACCCATGCAGAAGAGTCCCGCGATCCATGTATAGCCTAGGAGTTTCCCCCAGAAGTTCCGGTTCCTGCTGATAAAGAGAAGCGTGACAAGGAGAATCATTGCCACCAAAGGGCGCCACTGCTGATCAGGGGGATAAAATCCGAAAATGATAAACCGTATGTTAACGGAGATGACTGACCAGCAGGCTCCGACTGCTTCCCGGCATTCCGTGCCGGTGGCGGACCATTGGCTGTCAATGAATATCCATCTTATCATCGGGGGAACGGTCTTCCCCAAAAAACAGAGGATAAGAATGGTCAGGAATGAGTTAAAAGGGCCGTTGAACAAATTGGATTTCATCCATCCGATAAGGCCCACGCTGGTGACAGGCGGTCTGATCTTCTCTGTGGTCTGTGTTTCATTCATTGTGGTTTCCGATCCTGTTAAAATCAGCAGGTGCAATTTTTTTTAACCGACGAATTATCAATATGAATTGTTGATTGCATTTTCTTACCTCGCTCGGAGTTACCAGATTAAAACCAGCTTCTTCATTTCTGGTTCTGACGGATTTTGTGTTCGATAGTGATTCTTCTTATATTCCCGGCGGCTTTCATGTAAATATCGGGATTGAGCCTTATTCTCTCGACGGTGCTGTCTATCTCATCTGTAAATCTGAGACCGATTACCGATTGCACGGTATGAACAACTGAAAAGAGTTTAAATATGATAAAAGAATGGGGGAAAAATGTCAAGAGAAAAGACCCGGAGCAGTTCTCCCCGGAGTACAAGCAAGCTTTGCACTCCTGCCCCGACATCAATGTCGGGGCTGAAAGCCGCGTGTTTCACGCATCACGTTTCACGCGATAATAAACCTCACTCAGAGCCAGCTCCGCATCGGCAGATCTGATTTTCAACGAATCATTCATGTCCTTATATTCTTCCGACTCCCATATGCCTGCTTCATTTTTGAAGAAATATTCGACATGGCAGGAATACTGGTCAATCAGGATATACTCGAGCAGGGAAGCGATTTTGCGATAGGCCGCTAACTTTCCCCCTCTGTCATAATCCTTTGTGGATTCGGAAAGAATTTCGATGATAACCGCGGGATTTGTGATTGTATCATTCCTGCCGGCTGCAAACCCGATATCTCCGCAGACAATGCTCACATCCGGATAGGTATAATGTCTGGCCTCGTCAATCTGAACCTTCATGTCGCTTATATAGACAACGCAGTCAGAATCACGGAGTGTGCTGTGCAGAGCGGCAAAAATATTTCCGGCAATCATGTTATGATTATGAGATGCGCCGCTCATGGCAAAAATTTCGCCGTGATAGTATTCGCTTTTGTATTCAGCGGCTTCTTCCATTGCAAAATATTCATCGTGAGAGATCAGTTTTTTCTGAGGTTGCCCCATGATATAATCCTTTCTGATTTTTTATGATTATTCAGATGATTCCTCCGGGTATTCACGCTTTACGCATCAATGCTCCGGAGTGCAAAGCTTGCTTTGCGAGTCGTACACGGGCACAGGGGATAGGGAGTATTCTATAAGGCAATGCGTCATAAACAATTTTGCCGCGGCAAGGGACTGCGTCCCTTGACCCTGCTCTCTTCTTCTCTGATCCGTGTAGCAAGAAGGTCTTCAGTTAGTCTCATTCCACATTTCATCTCTTTTAACACTTTGAATTTCAAATAGTTATAAAATAAGCAAAAAACCCGGACGGTAATTCGCATCCCATCGGGACTCCTCAGCCGACTACGGGGCTGCTCCGCGACGCCCCTCCGTGCGGCTGATCCGTCCCGATGGGGTGCGAATTACCCCTGTACCTGTTACCTGACCTGCTGACCTGGGGAGAGAGCCAGGCGGAGCCCGAGGTAGCCGTGCCGCTCGCCGGGCGAGTTGTTGTTCCGGTAAGCCGACCGGCAGTTCCCGGCGTCGTCGTACCAACCGCCGCCCCGCTTGACACGGTCGGAGCCTGTATCGGGACCCGTAGGATCAGTAGCATCACCGGACGGATAATCCCCGTACCAATCCTCACACCACTCCCAGACATTGCCATGCATATCATACAATCCCCATGCATTCGGCCTGAGCTTGCCGACCGGATGTGTCCGACCTTTTGAATTACCATCATACCAGGCATACCGGCTTAATTCCTTCGGATCGTCCCCGAAGCAATATGCCGTATTCGTCCCCGCTCTGCATGAATATTCCCATTCCGCTTCTGTGGGAAGGCGGTACGTTCCTTCTCCTCTTTTATTCAGCTTTTTTATAAAGACCTTAACATCATTCCAGGATACCTCCTCAACCGGGCAGTTATCCCCTTCAAAATGCGAAGGATTTTTCCCCGTAACCGCTTTCCACTGTGCCTGTGTAACCTGCGTTGTCTGCATGTAAAAGCCTTTGGTCAGTGTCACTTTATGCAGAACTTCATCGCTATCTCTGTTCTTCTCACCTTTCGGACTTCCCATCATAAAAGTGCCGGGAGGAATGTAAACAAATTTCATTCCCAATGAGTTTACAGCAGCAATGTTTTCCAGTTCCCGCATCGCCCTCCAGTAGCGGTATTCGATATCAGTGTATTTCTCCTCATAAGCATCCCGAACCTTTTCCAGGATTCCCATATACTCCCGGCGCCCGGCTTCCCCTTTTGCTCCTTTTTCAAGAAAGTCCAGCCAGTCTCCCCGATGCGGGGAGCGGATCAGGGCTTCGGCATAAAGCTTCTGGGCCCATAACTGCTCCGGGGTTGCGGATATCCGTAACATTTTACGATCCGCTATCTTCTCCCTGCCCACAAGTGCGAAAACCTGAATTTCATATTCCCCGGGCTTTTCAAACCCGGGCAGGGTCAGTTTCCAGGCATTTTTTCCTGCTTTACGGAAGGCGTTATGAACCGGTTTTCCGGAAACAGCGCAATGGAGCCATTTCCCGTTTCCCGGCAGCCCGCGGCCCCGGGCCGTGACAGCGACGGTGCAGGATTCACCGGGAACCGCTTTCCCGGGAACCCGGATTTCAAAAGCGGACAGGACGGGCGCGAGAAAATCCCCCAGTCGCCGGGCTTCTTCCTCAACAGCCTGCGCGGAAGGACGATCCTCCGCACGGGGAGACAGGAGGCTTTCCGTCAGTCTGGCGATTCCTTCGATTACTGCCTCTGTATCCGGCAGTGCGAAGAATTCCTGCTGAACCAGGGTTTGGTCCGGTGCGATGAGACGGCGGATTCTGCTTTGCAGGGTGTTTCTTTCTTGTTCTGTCAGGCCGCCGACAGTGCCGAAGTATTCTTCCGCGCCGAGCAGGGGTTTCCCGTTGGCTGTTATCTGATCCAGTATCGTGGTCTGGGCATCGGGAAAGCTGCCGATAATCAGCGCGTGGATGATCAGCCCCAGGGAATACAGATCTGCCGAAGGTGTGAGTTTGTATTTGTAGTTTTTCCTGCCGCGCTTATCAGCACTGACTTCTGCCGGAATAACCAGTTCCGGCGCGGCCCAGTCCGGCGTACATCTCACTAAAGTCATGGTGTGTTCATGCCTGAGAGTTTTGACCGTACCGAAATCGCAGATATAAAGCTTACCATTTTTTATCAGGATATTATCCGGTTTCAGATCACGGTGGACCGTCCCCCCGTCCCATTCGAATTCGACATTCCATAATGCATCGCTGTCCGTCTGATCATTGTTCTTCATGAAGGGACTGTCATCTGCCCGGATGCTGTGAAGCTTCATCAGTCCGAGGGCAATCTGTCTGATCCAGTCGAGCAGGGTAATGCCGTCAAAAGGAAAACTTCCCCTCCCGCATTTCCTGTAAATATCGTTCAGACTGTGTGCGCAAAGCGGCAGCACCATGACGGGTTTTCCGTTATGCACCCCGCTGTCAAGCAAAGGAAGGATATGCTGTTCCCCGGGCTTTTCCGAAGCAATGCGTCGGAGAATTTTTATCTCCCATTTCAGGCTTTTGATAATTTCACGCAGTTCCCGTTCCGAATAGCGTGTTTTTTCGCCGTGGGTCTGCGCGGTCTTGAGCGCGACAATCTCCCCGTCAGACACGCGCCGCGCGCGCCACACAATCCCGTAGGCTCCTTCACCCAGGTGGTCAAGGATTTCGTAAGAGTCTTTTTCCAGGCTTATCGGGGTATCGGGTTTGTTCATGATGTCTGTTTTCTTCTTGTGCGGCCCTGAGCTTCCGTTTTGCGCGGAAACGAGAGGCTTCGGTGACTTTTCCGATCTGCTGATAACAGGTAGAAAATTAGATTAGGGTGCAATTAAAAGTGTCAGTCAGTCCTCGTTCCCAAACTCCGTTTGGGAACGCTGTTGCCCGCAAAACTCCGGTTTTGCCTGAAATGTCAGACGCAAACAGAGTTTGCCTGCAAGTGTGTTCCCAAACGGAGTTTGGGAACAAGGGCTGATTAATTACACCCGGAAGATTAAGCGGATGTAAAACAATTTTTCAAATTGTTTTGTTTTAAACAATCTGAAAAATTGTTCTACATTCAGCAGATCGGAAGGTTTCCGGGAAACCTTATTAAACAGTGGATTCCGGGTTAAAATTAAAAAACATCCGTTTTTTAATTTTCCCCGGAATGACAGATGCCCGGCTCCGGATAATATGCTGTCATTCCGGGGAAAATCGGAAAACGGATGTTTTCCGATTTTAACCCGGAATCCACTGTTTACAATGTTTACAAAAGTTTCCGATCTGCTGACATTATGTTTACCTCTCAACAAGTGCCATTTTCTTATTATACCAGTTCATGAAAACCGAAGTCAGCAGGCTGAAACAGAGATATACAATCATGATAAGGGCCACGCCCTCAATGGCCTGACCTGTCTGATTGATCGTGGTGTTGGCTACTGAAACAAAATCCGGATATCCGATGGCAACGGCAAGGGAACTGTTTTTCGTCAGATTCAGCAACTGGCTTGTCAGCGGGGGAATGATAACCCGGAGTGCCTGGGGCAGAATCACCAGATTCAATATCTGGCCCGGCCTGAGTCCTAGGGACATGGCTGCTTCGGTCTGCCCGTGGCTTACGGACTGAATCCCTGCCCGGACAATCTCTGCCACAAATGCCGAGGTATAAAGAACAAGCCCCAGCAGGAGCGCTGCAAATTCAGGTGAAAGGGTGATGCCGCCCTCAAAATTGAATCCTTTCATCGCTGGCATATCCATACTTACAGGCGCGCCGCCCACATACCAGGCAATCAGGGGAAAACCGAGGAGTATCCCCGCAGAGACTTGGAAAACAGGAAAAATTTGCCCGGTTTCTTCCTGTCTTTTTCTTGCCCACACGCGCAGAAAGAAAACCGCCGCACATCCTGTCAGAAGGGCCAGGCCCATGTAAATGTGCGCGGGATGCGATTCCGGAACTGCAAATACCAGCCCCCGGTTACTTACAAACACACCGTTCATGGGAGCCAGTGCCTGTCGGGGGGATGGAAGAATTTCATAGAAAATCGCGTACCAGAAAAATAACTGCAACAGTACCGGGATATCCTGCAAAACCTCAATATACGCGCCTGCCAGCTTTGATACCAGCCAGTTGGCAGACAGACGGGCAATTCCAACAAAAGCCCCTAGGAGGGTCGTCAGGATAACCCCTATAAAAGAAACCTTCAGGGTATTGAGAACCCCCACCCACAGTGCCCGGCCATAGGAATCAGCAGCCGAATAACGGATCAGCGACTCACCGATTTCAAAAGAGGATTCTTTTTCAAGAAATCCGAACCCCGTGGCAATGGATTGCTGTTCCAGGTTTGTCACGGTATTTATAAAAAGATAATATCCCAGCAGTCCAACCATTCCCAGCACAGAAGCCTGATAGATAAGGGATCGCCAGAAAGGATCCTGCCAAAAAGGGGTACGGCTTTGCGGTTCGTTGTTTTTTTCCATTGTCCGTTGTCAGTGGTCCGTTATCCGTTGTCGGGTTTGCAAAACGCAGTGTGCAATTTTTTAAATAATGCCACAAAGACACGAAGGCACAAAGAAACACAAAGAACCTTCGTGAGACTTCGCGCCTTTGTGCCTTCGTGGCATTATAAGTTGCACATCGCAACATGGTAGAATCCCACGTCCGCACATGGTCGTTATGATCCGTCAAATAATGGCGGGTAGTAGTACACCACTTTTTAAGTTCCCCCCCCCCTTTTTTAAAGGGGGGCCGGGGGGATTTCTCCCGCAACACCCTTTTTTTGTAACATAAAATCCCCCGGCCCCCTTTAAAAAAGGGGGGGACGAACTTAAAAAGTGATGTAGTAGGGTGGGGCTTGCCCCACCGTTATCGCTGTATTTCTTAATAAAATTGGCGGGGCAAGCCCCACCCTGCATTATCATTCGGAGGTAGTTATTTAAACGGCGGGGAATACATCAGGCCGCCATCTGTCCAAAGGGCATTCAGGCCGCGCTCAAGTCCCAGCGGGGTGTTCATTCCCACGTTTCGCTCAAAAACCTCGCCATAATTCCCTACCTGTTTGACGATGTTATAAGCAAATTTTTCATCCACACCGAGGGCTTTTCCGTTACCCGGGGTTACGCCCAGGAAACGCTGGATCTTAGGATCTTTGCTTTTGAGCATTTCATCCACGTTCTTTGAAGTGATGCCCAGTTCTTCTGCATTGACCATGGCAAGCACTGAATAATTCACAATGTCTTTCCACTGATCATCCCCGTGGCGAACCGCAGGGGCAAGCGGCTCCTTGGAAATGACTTCGGGCAGGATCATGTAATCATCCGGTTTGGGAGCAACAGAGCGGTGTCCCGCCAACTGGGAAATATCTGATGTCAGGGAGTCACAGCGGCCCGCAAAAAAAGCTTTGTTGAGTTCCTGGGTCTGCTCGATGACAACCGGCTTCCACTTCATGTTGTTTGCCCGGAAAAAATCCGCGGCATTCATTTCTGTTGTTGTCCCGGGAAGAACACACACCGTCGCGCCTTCCAGTTCTTTGGCACTCTTGATGCCCAGTTTTTTGGGGATCATAAAGCCCTGGCCGTCATAATAATTGACCTGGGCAAAGTCCAGCCCCAGAGAGGTGTCCCGTCCCAGGGTCTGTGTGGCATTACGGCACAGCACATCAATTTCACCGGATTGCAGCGCGGTAAACCGCTGAACAGCGGTAAGCGGGGTAAATTTCACTTTATTTGCATCTCCGAATACCGCAGCAGCAACGGCTTTGCCTGTATCAACATCAAGCCCTTTCCATACGCCTTTTTCATCCGGCATTCCGAAACCGTACAGGCTGCCGTTCACACCGACCTGGACAAAGCCTTTTTTCTTTACAGCATCCAGGGTTTCACCAGCCACAGCCATCCCCGTACTCATAATGAGTACCAGAGCTGCTGCCACACACCATTTAAACAGTTTCATCCGATCTTCCTCCTTTGCAATTATACGTTTAAGTTACCTTTCGGATTGCACAGATGCAATCCCACTATAACAAAATGCACTGATAGCAAATTATGTGGTTAGGTGCAAGCATTTCTTTTTTTCTGATTCAGATGTAATATGATTTATTTCATAACTCCTGGCTTTCTGCAAAAAAATGAAATCAGACTTGGGCATCTTTTATGATGCAATTTGGGCACGCTTTTTGCATTACGCCCAGGTACAAAAAGTGCATAGGCTGACCGGAAATTCTGAAGGAAACGGCATCTTTACTAACGGGCACATTCCTAAGTAGGAAATTCTCGTTCCCGGGCCTCTGCCTGGGAATGAGTAACATATTGAATTTTATCATATGTGATATGCAACCTACTTTGAAAACTTATGCGGACAGTGGATTCCGGGTTAAAATCGGAAAACATCCGTTTTTCGATTTTTTCAGGAATAACAGTATGTTAAATCGTCATTCCGGGAAAAATTAAAAAACGGATGTTTTTTAATTTTAACCCGGAATCCACTGTTTAACGGAAACTTTTCGATCTACTGACTTTTGGGGAATGCTTCCCTTTCTAAATAAAAGTGAAAGGTACTTACACTTCACTGTAGTACACCGATTCGTAAATTCCTCCCCCCCTTTTTTAAAGGGGGGCCGGGGATTTCTGCCGTAACACCTTTTTTTAGCAACGTAAAATCCCCCCGGCCCCCTTTAAAAAAGGGGGGACGAACTTAAAAATTGTTCTACAGTGAAGTAAACTGACAAATGAAGGATGCCCGGGAAAGAATATAAAAGCTGAAAGCAGTTCGAAGTTTGCACTTTTTCTGCGGAACAATTTTTCAATTTGTTCCGAACGATTTACAAAATCGTTCTACAGTAAAGCGTAAACTGAAAAATGAAGGATGCCAATTGTTTTTTTGCTTTTCGGGCTTCTGCTTTTCGATTTTTGGCTTGACATTGATCTGATTTCCTATAATATATTTAATCGAATCTTACAGATAAGAACAAAAAATCGGCTAATCACACTGATATGTCACACTGGTATGATTAACAATGAACTAAGTTTTTGAGAAACTCAGTTTATTTTTTATTTCCAAGGTAAGACAAATATGAAGCATACTGGCCAGATATTACGCATTTTTTTATTTTTTCTCTGCCTTCCCTTATTTACTGCAGGCTGCTATTCAAGGACCCCCCCTCTTCCCGTACCAATTCCCGTGGAACTCCCGTCAAAAAAAATTACCCCTCAGCCAGTACCGGTAATAAAACACTATACTGTCGGAAGGTCTGTAGAGGACCGGCCTATTGACTGCCATATCATCGGTGAAGGCGAAGATGTCACGTTTATATTGGCATCCATACACGGAGATGAGAAAGCCGGGGTTAATCTTGCAGTTCGCCTGGTTCAGCATCTTGAAAAGCATTACTATTTACTGAAAGGGCGGAAAGTTGTCATCATTCCCGTAGCAAATCCGGATGGAAGAGCTTTGCAAATCCGCTACAATGCCCGGGGAGTTGATCTCAACCGAAATTTTACGGCACTGAACCGGATTAACTGCTCGCGTTTCGGAATGGTCGAATTTTCTGAGCCGGAGACGCGTATCATTGACTGGATCATCCAGGAACATTCCCCGGACAGGATTGTCAGCATTCACGGGCCCCTTGCATGTGTGGACTATGACGGCCCGGGCCGGGAACTGGCTTACCGCATGGCGGACCGTTGCGGTTTGCCCGTCCTGAAACTGGGAGCAAAGCCCGGATCATTCGGCAGTTATGCAGGTGAAACACTGGGAATTCCGATCATCACATTCGAGTTACCCGGGGAAGCTGATGATCAGCCCCGGGAATATGTATGGGAACTTTACAGGGACGCACTTATTGAGGCAGTTACATATACGCCCTTGAGGAGAAAAAACTATGTCAGATCCGGAAAAGACGTATTATTTCGTCAGGCTGACATCCGCAGTCCGCCCGTTGACGGAATTCAGGCCGGGGAATAATTTTTACCATTAAACGGCATCCTTAATGTAGAACGATTTTTCAAAGTGCAAACTGAAGGACGCCCATTAAAATCAACCTGTGAAAATATGCTATTTAAAAATTTATGTAAGGAGGAACAGCTATGAAGTGTAAAGTGAGTTTCGTGTTTATTTTGTCTTTTATCTTGTTGACCGGATGTGCTGGTAAAAAATCTTATCCCCCTTCCGAAACCGGCAAACCTACCAACATCGGCTCAACGACTGATCTCCCTAAGACAGAACCTGAAAAAAAGAAGATACTGTCCCCTCCCAGAGGAGAGGAGAATATCGGCGTTTCTTTAGAAGGTCACCCCATTAAATGTTTCGTTATCGGTGAGGGACGGGACGTAACTCTTTTCCTGGGCGCAATGCACGGCAATGAACAGACAGGAACGGTTCTTGCACATAAGCTATATACTTACTTCAGAAAAAAGAATAACTGGAAACTGCTTGAGGGGCGGAAAGTTGTGCTTCTTCCAGAGATAAATCCGGACGGTGTCAGACGCGGCAGTCGCAACAATATAAACGGTGTGGATATCAACCGCAATTTCCCGGCAGAGAATCGTAAAAACGGCGGAAAACACGGTTCAGCACCTCTTTCCGAACCGGAAGCCCGGGCCATTGACAGGGCAATTAAGGAACACAACCCCACACGCATTATTTGTCTGAGGCAGGTGCTGGGGTGTATTGACTATGACGGCCCAGCCGGAGATTTGGCCGCCCATATGGGAAAATATTGTGATCTGTCCGTTAAAAAAGTGGGATCACAGCCCGGATCACTCGGGAGCTATGCAGGTGTGGATTTAGGTATTCCGATTATCACATTCGGGATGCACAGAAAGGCGACGCAGGAACCCGAAGCCCTGTGGAATCAGTATGGGAAAGCATTGGTCAGCGCGGTGGTGTATCCTTCTTCCATAGAGGCTATTATAAAGGACAAGGCCAAAGTCAAAGCCAAAGCCAAAGGAAAATTTGTCAGCAAACAGCTAGGAATTCCGCGACATATTGAGAAAGCGATAGGTCATTATCATGATGCTGAATTTGATAAGGCCAGGTCTGTTTTGGAAAAAGCAGCCAATAAAGAAACCAGGGTGGCAAATCGCCAAGTAGCGCTGATGTATCTGGCACTCATCGAAATGGCTTACGATAACATGGAAAAAGCAGACAGGTATATTATTAGGCTCATAGGGTTGAATCCTGATGTTGAGTTAAAGGATATTGGTAATATAGCCCCTTCCTTTTGCGAAGGGGAAGATATGACTCCTGATATTGTGAGGCGTTTTAATTCGTTAAAATCGAAGCGGTAAAAGTAAAAAATCGGCTACTCTTTTACAGAGTAGCCGATCTTTATTTGAGAGAGTGAGAAAAACAAGATCAATCTGATTTAATCAGCACTGGTCATAAAATTAACCCTGTCTTCCTGCATCTTGGGGATGAACAGCCATTCAATTTTTACAGCTTCCACCTCACTCCACCCTTTATTTGACTTTATCCCCAAATCAAATTTTCCCTCAATATTGATGTGAGGAATTTTTACACCCGGATTCCCGATGCAGTTCATGAGATGCATAAGGCTTCTCATAGCCTCGGTCTGGGTTCTTCCAAGTTTTACATGAAACATAACGACATTCGGGTCTGTATCTCCCCCTGGTTTCAAAATTATATGATCAACATTTTTACAATCACTATTTTTACAATCATCATTTTTACAATCATCAGGTGTAAGAGAAGGCATAAAAAAAGGCTTTGCAGCTTTCCCAATTTCTTTTTTCTTATCAGCATCTTTCTCAGATACCTGGGTCTTGCACTCATCTCTGCCTTTTTCGGGAACTTCAGGTGCTATCTCTCTTTTAGAAATCTCCCTGTTTTGATATACAGAACTCGCATAAAAAGTAAATACGCCATCCCTGAGCCTTATGTCTCTGTCGTTTGAGTTGGCTAACCTAGTTTTGACGTCCAGAAAAATATAGTCCAAATTGTTTCCCTTTTCGTCCTTATCTCTTACCTGGACGCTTTGGATCGAAATAATTTTCAGCTTGTCAATTATATCCTGTTGGGCATATGCTACGGAAATTGTACCCACTATAAAAATTGCAGCCATAACGATTATTATCACCCGTTTCTGCATAACAACTTTCTCCTTAATTTGGGGTTTTAAATTTTAAAGCTCCTTACCTTCCGTACTTGTTATGAAATCACCCCCCCCCCCTTTCTATTTTATGATTATATTCCGCCTAATGACGCTGGGAAAAAGCAAAACAGATCAAAAAATTATTTTATCACTCACTTTCTTTAAACAATTCATCATCTTCTTTAAACAAATCATCATCTGATAAATCGCTACCCTTACCAGCGGCAGATTCAATTGCTTTATATGTTCTCACAAAAACATCCCTTGGAACATCTACTGGCAGAATCCAGTCAATTTTAATACCTTTCTGATACATCCATCCGTGCTTAAATTGTATGCCAAGAATAAAATCCCCCTGAAGGCCCAGGTTAAGTTTCGGGTGGGGTTCCATGAGCAGTGAGGACAGCTCTTCCGAGGAGATGATATTAAAATGAAACTTTTCAATATCACTGCCGAGTTTGGTAGCAAGTTGGATATCTGTATCCCCGCTTTTTTTTAACAGAGCTTCTTCTTTAAAAGTTGATCCGAGCCTGATATTTTCCGAATTTCTCAAAGCAAAGGACAGATCAAATTTACAATTTTGAAATTTCAGAGTATATTTGCCTGCATTCTGTACTTTACAGACAACATCCATATAATATGCCCCTTTTTCTTTTCTAAGATGCATGTCCTGAATAGCGACAATGTTTATTTCATCCAGAATGAGTGAGGATGCCTTTGCAAGATTCGGGCAAAAAAAGAACATACCCAGAATGTACAGCACACAACTGAAAAGCTTAAATTTTAACGAGTTAAATAAATAACAGATAGTTTCAGTTCTCCTTACCTGCGGCACTCCTGGCAGATAAACTCAACCCGGCGGTTCCATTCACGCCCTTTCTGAGCATTAAACTTACTTTCTCCATACCATTTTACATTCACAAGACTTTCAGAAATGCCGCACTCATTCACCCAAAAATTCTTCACTGCTTTGGCCCTGTTTTCCGAAAGTTTCATATTATATTTCTCTGTCCCTAATTCACAAGTGTATCCGGCTATAGTTATTGTTGCATCCGGGAAATCAGTCTTCAGAATCTCAGCGTACTCTCTAAGCTTCTTTTTAGCATCCTTTTTAAGATCATACTTACCAAGCCCGAATTTCAAATCATCCCAAGCCTCACCTTTTTCCGGTATGTCTCTTTTGAACTCGGAAGGAAAGGGTAAATCCAGCGAAGCCTCTAAAAGAACATTTCGCTGAAGGGCGGGTCTGAACACCCAGTTAATTCTTGAACGTGCTGAACTCCATCCTTTATCGGACTCCACCCCCAAGTAAAACCTCCCGTCAATGTAGAAAATAGGATTACTCCCTACAGGGTGTCCCACCGCGTTTACGATACGCTCCAGACTCCTTAGTTTCTCAGGTTCCTTTCCCATGTCAATACGGAATTCAACTTCCTGTAATTCTCTGCCGCTTTCTTTCATTAAATCTTCCGATGCTTCCAGAATGATTTCTCTGGGCCTGGCATCAGTACCGAGTAACTCATCTTTACTCAGCGGTTCACTTTTGTCTTTGTCAATCCTGAGGTAAAAGGTAAATTTCCCTTCGCTCATTTTTATTCTTATATTATTCGAATTTTTTATTTTTGTTACGAGCTTCAAAATATTTGACTGCACTTGCATGTTTTTGATTGCAAGAATTTCTACGTTATCAACCATCTCAGAC
>JAUCGG010000114.1 GCA_030378015.1 Desulfococcaceae bacterium HSG8 | reverse complement strand
ACTGTTTGCAAAAGTTTTCGATCTGCTGATTATCAGCAGATGAAAAAGTCACCGTTTAAGCCTGTGAACAGTGGATTCCGGGTTAAAATTAAAAAACATCCGTTTTTTAATTTTCCCCGGAATGACAGATGCCGGTTTCGGATAACATACTGTCATTCCGGGGAAAATCGGAAAACGGATGTTTTCCGGTTTTAACCCGGAATCCACTGTTTGCAAAAGTTTTCGATCTGCTGATTATCAGCAGATGAAAAAGTCACCGTTTAAGCCTGTGAACAGTGGATTCCGGGTTAAAATTAAAAAACATCCGTTTTTTAATTTTCCCCGGAATGACAATTTAACATACTGTCATTCCGGGGAAAATCGGAAAATCCCCCCTTGAGGGGGGCAGGGGGGTGTAACTCACTGAAAATACATCCCCCGGCCCCCTTCAAAGGGGGGAGTTTTCATCTACTGATTATCAGTGGAAACATCAGGTTTCCGAAACCGGAAAGCTTCTCCCGGATCGGAAAGCGAATCTGTCCGTTACACCCACCCTATCGCCGAAACGGTCACTTTCACACCTTCGGTTACTGTCTGCCCCGAAAGCTTCTCCAATATATTTTCATCTTCCACAGGCACAAACACAGCAAGGGTTACGGAATTCAGGCCGAGTTTTTTCGCATACCGGGCAGCCTGGCCCCGGGAAGCTTTCAGTTCGGACAGATCCCGGAAGCTTTTCACTTCGATGATGCCGCGCTTTTCCCCGCATTTCAGATGCAGATCAACCCTGCCGTTTCCTGTCGGGAATTCGGGACTTATCACACATCGTCTGCCGATAGCATTCTGAAGCCAGAAATACAGATGGAAATGCCCCACATATTCTGTCAGATGCATATCCGTGCGTCCGGGCTGGTCTTTCCACGGGTTCAGACCTTTTGCTTTAAGGCGTTTCAGGTAAGTCTTATATCTCTCCAGGAGCGCGGGGATATCCAACCCGGGAGAATCAAACACATCCGACAGGTCATCCAGGGGTTCGAGAGCCAGAATCGGCAGGCGGTCGCCCACGATGTCCGCTGTCATGGCATTGTAGAGTCTCTGCTGGATAAAAGGAGATGAGAAAAAGCAGACCGAGACTTCTTCCCCGGTTTCATCTGTCACTGTTTTCGCATCAATTATGCCGTTCAGATAAAGATAGCCGCACCATTCCGCATCAAGCGCGAACCGGATATCCGATCTTGCAAACAGTTCCAGGACATAATTCTGATACTTTCCCCTTGCTTTTTTCACAAGATTCAGAACCGTGTTGTTCCATTCCATATTAAGGGCACGGTGACAGACACGCTTCCAGTCTTTCAGGCGGATCGGATTTCCTTTGCCCGGATTATATTTTTCGGTCAGCAGTTCCCCGAACCAGCACACCAGCCCCGGCTGCCCGCGTGTGGATTTGAAAACTTCTGTTACCACTTCCGGTTCGACCTTCTGCCCGGTTTCTTCCTGATACTGCCGGTATAAGCCCCGGACTTCTTCTATTGTAAAATTCGGCAGATGCAGCGATCTCTGGATATTGAACGGGGAACCCCGCTCGCTTTCGACCCCGAGAACAGCGCGGACGCCGATAAGTGCAAGGCTGTGAAGACATGAGTTTTCCCTGTCCAGGTAAATATCCCGGAACATGCCGACCAGGCGGTCAATCACCGTCGGCGGCAGTTTGTCGAACTCATCAATAAACAGAATCAGCGGCTTTTCAAACAATTTCAGATTTTTTAAAAAAAGAGAGCCTAATTCTTCCCAGGTACCGGGTTTTTTTACATTTATATTGAAAAAGCGGCTGAAGAGCAAAGGGATGCGGGAAAGAAAATATTCCGGGGGATCATCTTTCTCCAGCACAACGCCCTGAACAGACATCATCCTGACTGCAAACCTGTCAGGATAAAGGGTTCCGATTTCCTTTTTAACCTGCCGCATAAGCCAGGTTTTCCCGGTCTGTCTCGGTGCCCATATGGTGAAATAATGCCCGCCTTTTCCAGGATTGCCGATCATCTGTTCTGTGCATCGGCGGATAAGCTCTTTTCTCGGAACCCGGAAATGTTCTGTACTATCCACAGGTCCGTAAGAATGAAATCGTCTCATATTTTAAATCTCCCCGGCCCCTTCAAAGGGGGAGTTTCCATCTGCTGATTATCAGTAGATCGTTTAAGCCTGTGAACAGTGGATTCCGGGTTAAAATTAAAAAACATCCGTTTTTTAATTTTCCCCGGAATGACGGGTAAGATGCTGTCATTCCGGGGAAAATCGGAAAACGGATGTTTTCCGGTTTTAACCCGGAATCCACTGTTTGCAAAAGTTTTCGATCTACTGATTATCAGTAGCTCGAAAAGTCACCGTTTAAGCCTGTGAACAGTGGATTCCGGGTTAAAATTAAAAAACATCCGTTTTTTAATTTTCCCCGGAATGACAATTTAACATACTGTCATTCCGGGGAAAATCGGAAACTCCCCCCTTGAGGGGGGCAGGGGGGTGTAACTTACTGAAAATACATCCCCCCGGCCCCCTTCAAAGGGGGAGTTTTCATCTGCTGATTATCAGTAGATCGTTTAAGCCTGTGAACAGCGGATTCCGGGTTAAAATTAAAAAACATCCGTTTTTTAATTTTCCCCGGAATGACAATTCGGGTAAACCACAAAATCCGTTAGAACCAGCATTATTTAAAACATTTCAATCTGCTGAATATCAGAAAGTATAACCCATCGAAAAATGGAGCCTTCCGGGGCTTTCCCCTTCTTCTCTGTCCAGCTTGAAACCATAGAGAAAACCTATCGGTCCCACAGGAGTGCTATATCGTAAACCCAGGCCTGCAGATGAGCGGATATCTTTTGAGTCGCTTTCGCCGAAAGTATCGCTTAACTTTCCGATATCGTAAAAGGTGGTGAGTTCGAAATTCAGTCCCAGGTCTATCCTGGCCTCCAGGCTTCCCAATAGCGACGTCTGTCCTCCCATAGGATCTTTGCCTGTATCATAACGGAGCAGGTTCTCCTTAAATCCCCGGACATCGGATGTGCCTCCTATAAAAAAGAGCTGGTCGTCAGCAACTTTCTCCTGGGAACCATAGGGATCAATATACCCGAAACGCCCATGACAGGCAAGGGTCAGACGTTCCGCAGGGGTCCAGTAAAACCGGGTATCAAGGCGGTATTTAAGAAAGTTATCCACAGAATTTTCCAACCCCTGGGAGATATCAACGGAAAAGGTGGAAAACAGCCCTTTTTTCGGTCTGATAAACGAATCCCTTGTGTCGTAACTGATCGCCGGGGTGGTGACGAAAATCCGCCTGGTCTCAAATTCATCACTGTCATAGACATCAGATGTCGTCGAATCACGACCGAACTGGTCTCTTTGCTCAAATTTGAAATTCAGACTTGTACCGAAATGTTTGGACCACTTCCGGCTGAATCCGAGGGAAGCTCCGAAACTTTTTACGCCGAAATCCTGATTAAACTCTTCTTTTTCCTCGCCAAAAAGTCCGAAAGTCGCTGAGAACCTGGAGCCGAAAAGTCTCGGTTCCGTGATGCCGGCCTCGGCATGGTAGAGGATCTCGCTCACTTCTCCCTCCAGCCAGATACTCTTGTTTGTTCCGAACAGATTCCTGTCCCCTGATTTGGCATGGGCAAAAAAACTTCTCCGGGTATCATACCCCGCACCCACCTGGACAAAATACGGTTTTCTCTCCTCTGTTTCTACGAAAAGATGGACTTTATCTTCTTTTTCTTTAAGGCCGATTGCTTTGAACTGAACAGATTCAAAGATATGCATATTGCGGATGTTTCGCTGGGTTTCAAGCATTTTCACCAGGGAAAACGGGGCTTCCGGTTTCACCTCCAGTTCGTTGAGCAATATTTTTTCTTTGGTTCGGAAATTGCCGGTGAAATAAACCTGCCCCATTCCCACGTAAGGCCCCTCGTCTGCTTTATACGTCACAGCAGCCTCTGACTGATCTTCGCTGAAAGAGATGTCCCCGCTGACCCTGATATGCGGACGTCCTTTTTCAGAAATCATTGAAGCCAGCGTATTCTCATCATTCTGAACCAGCTCCTTACGGAAAGCCTCTCCTTCTTTCACCTGAAGCGATTTATATGCTTCCTTCTCCCTGATTACTGTATTGCCGGTAATCTTCACAGAAGATACGAGGGTGCGGACACCTTCTTCTATGTCAAGGTGAACCGATACGACCTGGTTATCCTCGCTTTGTTCCACAGTTTTTGTTACTTTTGTATTCATGTAACCGTGGTTGAGATAGAGGGATTGAATCGCAAGGATATCTTCTTCCAGGACTTCCGGCACAAAAGCTCCGTCCGCCAGTATGCCCGGCAATTGCGTCAGCATCTGCTTTCTGATCCTTTCGTCGTCAAATGCCTGGTTCCCCGCAATCTGAATTGAACTGACAATTGAGCGGGGCCCCTCCTCAATTACAAAGCGAAGTTCCCGGACAGTCTTATCAGTCTGTGTTTCATCTTCTTCTGTTTTTACACGGGCATTGAGATAACCTGCCTGTCTGTAGCGTTCTTTGATCTTCCTCGTGCTTTTTCTTATGCCGAAATCATTCTTGTTTCCATCCGTAAAGAGAACCAGATCTTTTTTCAGCGTAAAATCCCAGAACTCTTCATTACCATCAAATTCAATATCATACTCCTTACCTTCATTGATTGTTATCAGAACAGAAACTGCCTTGGTTTCGGAATCTTTCTCTGCTTCACTGTCAATCTTTACATCAGGGTACCCTTTTTTCCTGTAATATTCGGTCAGGTTTTTGACATCTTCCCTGAGACTCTTTTCAACAAATCGGCCAGGCCCCCCGGGAAGCAGTTTGGCTGCCCAGGTTTTCATTCTCAGTTTGAGTCTTGCGTCGGAGAATTCCTCATTCCCGCTGATTTCAAGGTGTCTGACTTTGTAGTAATCCCCTCGGACGATTCTTACATTCACAATTAAGCATCCGTCTTCCGGGTCTTTTGTTGCAGTTACTTCGACTTTGGGATCGGAAAACCCTTCTTCTTTGAATATTCTTTCAATAAGCTCAGGTTGTTCAGCAAGTCTCTTCCGGGCAAACGCATCCCCTATGTAGATGGTCATTGCATTGAGAATATCCCTCTCAAAAAAAGGGGACGCGTTATCTATTTCAATATTCTTGATGCGCCGAAACGGTGTCAGTTGAAACAGAAGCGACATCTTGTCCCCGTCTTCCGAGGAGTCAGCATGAATACCCTTGAATTTTTTACATATCTTCAGGGCTTCAATGGAACTCTCCATTTTTTCAGGGGAAAAACGTCCTCCTTCCCGGAGGAAGATCAGGTTTTTTGCTATTTCAATCAATTCTGTTTTGTCGCCCTGGAAATCCTTGATTTCTATAAGGATGCGGGAGATTACGGGGGCATCCGGGACAGCAGTATCGGTTTCCGGAAAAGTGTAACCTGCAAACAGAACAATACACACAGATAAGGCAATTTGAGGTATCCGTCTGGGTTTCATTTTTTTACTTTCTGATGCTGTGAAAATAGATTTACGATTTACGATTTACGATTTCAGATTTACGATTTCTGTCCGATCTTAAATATTTCGATCTGTATGGGAATTCCCCGGAAATAACTTACCCGCGATTTTCAGGACACGGATGAATACGGATGAACACGGATCATTTATTCAATAAAATCAGTGTGTATCCGTGTCCTATACGGCGGATATATTATTTCCGAATGATCCTTATCATTAAATCAAAACTGCTTATAAATCAAGTTTTCAATATCAAACCCGAAAATAATCTGACAGCAGGGCGACCATATCAGATAATAATTAATTTGAAGTTCAGTATATTATCCAGATCGAAAGCGATCCGGAAATGCTCGCCGAAGGCTATAATCAATTGCCAATCCGCGGGGGATAGCGTTGGGCGCATTCCCAAAAAGTAGTACATCAACTTGTAAATTCCTCCCCCCTTTTTTAAAGGGGGGCCGGGGGGGATTTCTGCCGCAACACCCTTTTTTTGTAACATAAAATCCCTCCGGCCCCCTTTAAAAAAGGGGGGACGAACTTAAAAAGTGGTGTAGTAGGAATCTCGTTCCCGGGAATGCATTTCAGGAGGCTCTGCCTCGTGTTTATGATTAAGATCAATGAGTCAGACCGGAAATGCTCAAGGCAGAGCCTTGCAGAATGCATTCCCAGGCGGAGCCTGGGAACGAGTAAAAGCTTGGCTTTCCAGCAGATGCTCGCTTGGGATTGACAAATCCCAGGCATTTTAGGCGGATTTGTCAATCGTTCAACTGAGCTCCCGCCGAAGCCGGGAGCGTTTCAGGGCATCATATCCTGTTGATCGCTTCAAAAATATTCCTGTGCTGGATACTGATTTGCAGCCCCAGCTCGGCCGCCTTTTCCCTGAGATCGGCATGAAGCAATCGCTGATCAGTATGCCTGGGCACATCTGCTTCATATATCATGATGTTCCTATTAGGATCATCCCCTCCTTTGAAAACAGCCTGCAAGTTTGTCACATTTACCCCGTGCCTGGCAATCACTGCCGTGATATGTGCCACAAGCCCCTTGCGGTCAGGCCCCTTGGTGGTAATAATAAAAGGTTCGGCTTCTGTAAATGCAGGATCTGCCTTTTCCTGGGCAAGATCCTTTATATATGCCTGAAGATTCAGCGGTTCCAGATCTTTTCTGATCTGTTCGTGAAGATCTTTCACAGACAATTCTTCCGGAACTGATGTAATAAATATGCCTGAAAATTCTGATTGAAGGATCGTCTGACTGACGTTTTCAATATTACAGTCATTCTGGAACAGAATCCCGGAAACAGAGGCAATAATGCCGGGCCTGTCATGGCCGAGTACGGAAATAATGATTTTTTTCATAGAAATTTATGCTCCTTTGCGGGTATTTTCCTTTTTCATCTTGAATATGATATTTGCTTTGTGCTATAAAACTCAGCAACGGAAATGCAGGGTGGGTGGAACGAAGCGCAACCCACCGAGAATGCAGGGTGGGCGAAGCCTAATGGATTTTCCAAGAAATAAAATACCCGTGTTGCTCGCGTGGGTAATCCCACGCGCGGGTTCGGATTTGTCAATCCCACGCGAGCAGGAGATGGCCGAACCGGGTATTATTTATTTGGAGTTCCCTAAGTAACCGGGAACGCAGACAGCATAAGTAGCCGGATAACATAAACGGTGGGTTACGCTTCGCTCCACCCACCTCGGCAGATCGAAAAGTTTCAGGTAAACCTTGGTACAATGGTGGATTCCGGGCTTCGACGTGCAGTTCGACAGGCTCACTGCCCCTGAGCCTGTCCCTGTCCCTGAGCCTGCCACTGTCCCTGAGCCTGCCGAAGGGCCGAAGGGCCGGAAAATCGGAAAACGGGTGTTTCCGATTTTAACCCGGAATCCGCTGTCTGCAAAAGTTTCGATCTACTGACCCTGCATCTTCAGAAAAACCTTTTTATCCTAAAATCAGAAGGAAGTAAATATGTCAAAAAAAAATGTTGCATCTTTGATAATAGAAAACAAGACCGTGCTTATCGTTATTGCCATTGCCCTTTTCCTTATCGAACTGGAAATTTTTGCCGTTGCTGCCATGAAATCCGGTCGGGACTATAAACTGCAATTCTACAACGACCAGGGAAACCTGATTCATGAGACAGATGGTAAGAGTCTTAGCGATTTCAATAAATATTATTTTGAAAAAACTTTCGGTCCTGCTGAACAGTATGAGGTCAGGCTTGTAAAAGAAGACAAACCGTTTCCTTTCCGAGCCTGGTTTGTCGCTGCAGTAGGTATTCCTATCGGCATCATCCTTTTGTTTGCCTTTGTTGTCAAGGCGTATATATCACTTTTTTACGGAGATGAGGCCCCGGATGAGCCGGATATGAAAAAAGTCGAATACAGCACACGCCTTGAAAAAATTGTTGGCAGCATAAGCGGTTTTAATATTTTTGCCATCGGATTCTTGGTGTTCCTGGTGATCATTTCCTACTGGATCATACCGGAGGTGGTTATCTACCTGGGAAAACTGGGGGAAGAGACCATATTGAAATATAAGTGGTTCTTTTTCTCTGTTATCGGCGTCGTATTCGGTACGCTCGCGTGGGTGATTTACCTGAGGTATCTCCTTGCCAAAAAGACCATTGACAGCCAGACAGAGGTGGACAAATTCCGTATGCAGCTTGAATATCATCAGGCCGGGGATATTCCGCTCCAGTTGGAATATGGTCAGAACGGTGCAGGCACCAACCCGCTGATCGGCTGGAACAAAGAAGATAACGCTGAGAGTGATCAGGCTGATATCAATAAAAAAGAGGAGGAACCTGAAAAAAAGAAAAAAAAGAAAAAGCGCGGGTTTTTTAAGAAAAATAAGTAACAGTCGTGCATGGCTCGGATTTGTCAATCCGAGCCGAGCAGCTTGGCCCGAACGAAAATCAATGCCGTCTTTTGGGATTTATTTGTGATTTGTCTTTTGTGATTTCTTGATTAATCATGACTTTAAATATAAAAAACGTCCGCTGCTGCCTTCAGCGGACAACCCTGGTGAGACCTGATGCAGATTGTAACAACGCATAAAAACACAGATTTTGATGCCCTGGCTTCCACCATTGCTGCAACCATTCTGTATCCGGGCGCGGTTCCGGTGCTGCCGAGAAATGTAAACCCGAACGTCAGAGCCTTTTTGTCAATACATAAGGACATTTTTAAAATCCGGATGCCTCATGAAGTTGACCTTGAACAAGTCAGTCGGCTGATTGTGGTTGACGTAAACAAATGGAACCGTCTTGACCAGATGGATGCCCTGAGACAGAAGGATGATCTGGAAGTTGTTTTATGGGATCATCATGCTATGGAAGGGGATATAGAACCGAACTGGAGATGTACGGAGGAAATGGGCGCAAATATTACGCTCATGTTACGCCGGCTGAGAGAAGAGCAGGAGTCCCTGACCCCTGTACAAGCTACTTTATTTCTTGCGGGTCTCTATGAGGACACAGGTAATCTGAGGTTTCCGTCCACGAAATCGGAAGATGCCTATATGGCAGGATACCTGCTTGAAAACAGGGCAGATCTGAATATCCTCAGTTCCTTTCTGCGCCCTGCTTACGGTGAAAAACAGAAAAACATACTGTTTGATATGCTGCAATCAGCAGAAAGGATCAGTGTCCACGGCTACAATGTGAGCATCAGCAAACTGAGTATAAAGGGGCATGTGAGCAGTCTCTCCGTGGTTGTGCAGATGTACAGGGAAATTGTAAATGTGGATGCGGCTTTCGGCATATTTACCGGAAAGGATGACAATAAATGTATTGTTATAGGCCGGGGAGATACGGACGGGCTGAATATCGGGACAATCATGCGAAGCCTGGGCGGCGGCGGACATCCCGGGGCCGGCTCTGCCATGCTGAAATCCGTTAATCCCGATACTGTCGAAGAGATGATCATTGATCTGATCAGGGGAAACCAGCAGGCATCGGTTCAGATCAGCGATCTTATGTCCTTTCCGGTTTTCAATGTATCGCCAGATACCAAAATGAAAGAAGTGGCGATAATACTGAGGGAAAGAGGCTGCACAGGCCTCCCCGTGGTTGATGACGGGAAAATTGTAGGCATGATTTCAAGAAGGGATTTCCGAAGGGTAAGGAAGGACTCTGCACTGGATGCACCGGTCAGGGCCTTCATGACTAAAAACATTATTACCATAGACCCTGGAAAAAGCCCCATGCGGGCCGCCCGTCTGATGGTAAAGCATGATGTGGGACGCCTGCCCGTAGTGGAGGATGACCGCCTTATCGGAATTGTCACAAGGTCAGATGCAATGAGCTATTTCTATGATATATTACCGGAATAAATATGTCAGTTGTCCGTTGTCCGTTGTCAGTTGTCCGTTGCCCGTTACAACTGACAACTGACAACTGAACTGACGACTGACGACTGACAACTGACAACTGACAACTGACGACTGACAACTGACGACTGACAATTGACAACCAATGAACATCACCATAAAAAACCGTCTGTTTCTTTCCGATATCCCGCCTCATATAAAACAGATACTGATTGAAAGACTGAACCTTCCCAATCCCAAATGGTTTGAAAACAACCGCATGAGGCGATGGAACAAGGATACCCCGAGGCTGTTGGAATTTTATGAGGAAGCCGGGGATGGCTCACTGGTTATCCCGCGGGGATACGCGCGCCAACTGATCCTGCTGTGCCGTCGTTATGATGTGCCGTATCAGATCGAAGACCGGAGGAGCGTTTTTCCTGAGACCGATTTCAGCTTCAAAGGACAGTTGAAAAATTTCCAGGAAAAAGCCGTCGATGCAATGCTTTCAAAGGAATTCGGCACACTGAGCGCACCGCCCGGGAGCGGAAAAACCACCATGTCGCTTTACATGATCGCCCGGCGGAAACAGCCTGCCCTGATAGTAGTTCATACAAAGGATCTGGCATTCCAGTGGATTGACCGGATCGGGACTTTCCTAGAGATTCCTGAAGATGAAGTGGGCCTTATCGGCGGGGGAAAAAAGCATATCGGTGAGAAGATTACGGTGGCCCTGGTTCAGACCCTCTACAAATGTGCGGATGAGGTGGCAAAGAATATCGGATACCTGATTGTTGACGAATGCCACAGGATACCCAGCCGTACTTTTACAGAAGCTGTAAGTGCTTTTGATTCAAAATATATGCTCGGCCTCTCTGCAACCCCGTGGCGGCGGGATAAGCTGTCTGTGCTGATATTCTGGCACCTGGGGGATGTCCATCATGAAATTGATAATTCCGTCCTGGTCGAAAGAGGGCACATTCTCCGGGCAGAGGTAATTACCAGGGAGACGGATTTTGAGCCGCATCATGACCCGGTCACGCAGTACAGCAAAATGCTTTCCGAACTCACCGCAGATGACGGGAGAAACCGGCTGATTGCATCTGATGTGGCAGGAGAAGCAGGAAAGGAAGGAGGGGTTCTGCTGGTGCTGTCTGACAGGAAAAAGCACTGTGAAACCCTGCAATCCCTCTTGAAAGATAATTACAAAGTATCTGCCGAACTCCTGACAGGAGATTTGAGCAATGCCCGTCGCCGGGATGTTCTTGACCGCCTAAATCGGGGAGAGGTGAAGGTGCTGATTGCCACAGGCCAGTTGGTGGGCGAGGGCTTTGACTATAAGGATTTATCAACTTTGTTCATTGTAACGCCGATCAGGTTCAGCGGGCGGGTGGTGCAGTATCTCGGAAGGATACTGAGAACAGCTCCCGGTAAAAATGGGGCAAGGGTTTTTGATTATGTGGACAGCAGGGTGGGGCCTCTGCAAGCTGCTGCCAAGGCAAGGGAAGCTGTTTATATGCGTGATGCGTAATGCGTAATGCGTGAAACGTGATGCGTAATGCGTAATGCGTAATGCGTAATGCGTAATGCGTGGGATACTCTGACTTCAGTACCGGCTGCTCGCGGGGGATTGACAAATCCCCGCCGCGGGGTTCTGATCTGTCAATCCGAACTTGGCAGAGAGGTGACGCGCCTCCGGGCCGGTAATTAGAGATTTTAACAGACTGTCATTCCGGGGAAAATCGGAAAACGGATGTTTTCCGATTTTAACCCGGAATCCACTGTTTGAAGAAGTTTTCGATCTGCTGACATTGGCTGAAAAAGAAATTGAACACACAGATTAATGGATTTACCAAGAAATAAAATACCCGTTGCTCGCGGGGGATTGACAAATCCCCCGCCGCTAGGGTTCGGATTTGTCAATCCGAACCGAGCAGAGAGGGGACGCCCCTTTGGGCCGGTGATTAGCAGCATTGGCTGAAAACGAAATTGAACACGCAGATTATGACAAAAACAGGGCGAAAAAAGGCGACAACAATTCCTACAAATCTGATTGCCCCATGTGGAATGAACTGCCGCCTCTGTTGGGGATACATACGAGAAAAGAACAGGTGCCCGGGTTGCCGAAGGACCGATAGTCAGGAAAGTCAGAAATCAATATACCGTGCTAGCTGTAAAATCAGAAACTGCGAACAAATCGCCAAAAACAAAATCAGGTATTGTTCCGATAGTTGTGATATTTTTCCCTGCGCCAAGTTGAAACATTTGGACAAGCGGTACAGAACAAAGTATGGAATGAGCATGCTCGACAATCTCAGAATGATAAATGAATTCGGGATCAGACATTTCATTCGGAATGAAAAAGAGAAATGGATCTGTCCCGAATGTGGTCAGATGATTTGCGTCCATAAGCCAGCATGTATTTATTGCGGATGCGTGATGCGTAATGCATGATGTTCGATATGTAATCTGCTGATATCCGAAGTCAGTATCCTTTACCCGTAAGCGTATGCATTCCATAAGGCGCAACCCTGCCCCGTAAGGTATCTGTGCCATGATCCGATAGTTTCCCTGCAGATGGGACATCACGGCTATGACTTCGTTTTTGGTAAAAACAACAGGAATATTTTCAGGTTTTTTTGCCTTATCGACAAAGTTCGGAATATCACCGTTCCTGTGTTCTTCCGATATTCCCCGGCATCGTTCGACAGGGTTATATTTGCTATGGTAGGGAGGATAGTAAATCAGACGGATCCGCAGGCCGCTTTTATTCTTCGAATGAACTGAGTTCGTCCGCTTGCTGAATACGGACCGTTATCCAGATTGATAATCCGGCATCTGCCCCGAAGCGTGTCGGGATAATGCGTTTTTTCTGAGTTCCTAACATCCGAATCTCTGCGGTTCCTGCATTTTGTTAATCACCTGAAATAATACGTAACCACAAAATCCATCAGGATCAGAAATGCTGTAAACAAAAGAACGGAGAATGTTTTGACAGATAACTACGCTAAAATTGTTCAGGAAAATCTCAATAAATTCTACAGCGGTCTTTCTGATGATGTCGGCACCTATCTGCCTGCGTGTCAGGAAGGAGATCATTTTGTATTTCATGCTTTTGGTGAAGAATGTCGGATTCAGCCAGAAGGAATCTTTCTCGGAGGAGAAAATCAGACAGGTGTTTTCGGCATATTGATTTCTCTTTATGCTCTTCACGTTCAACCTGAACCTTATGTGACGGAGCCTTTGAAAGCTTTTAGGGATTTCCCGAACAGTATGCCTTATGCGGGGGCTTTCACAACCCATACCGAGCATATCCTGATCCCGCATGTGGAAAGAATCGGGAGATTTTCCGATCAGATTATTAAAAAATTCAGAGGCATAAAGTCTCCGCCAGATACAGGCGGCGATTTTTCTTTTGTACTCTTTCCGTTACCCAAAATCGCTCTGTGCTACATATTTTATGAAGCAGATGATGAATTTCCTGCTTCTGTTACCTGTCTTTTTTCGAACAATGCGTCATCATTTCTGCCTATGGATGCAATGGCGGACATAGGAGAATATACTTCGAGAAAGATGCTTAACTTCCTTGGCAACATTTAAGGTGATTTCCAATAAAAAACATACCAGATCGAAGTTTGTAGTTCCGCCTTTAGGCGGTTGTTATGCCGCCTAAAGGCGGAACTACAAATTGGCCCCGGGTATATTCTTTTTCGGAAATCACCTAAGGAAGAAAAGCTGAGAGATGATTTTGAGAACGGGTTAAGGGCTATATATACTCACAAAGCAAGCTTTGCACTCTGTATCTCTGAAACGGAGTGCTAGGATTACGGAGTAATCTCAGTCCCCGCTTTCCCTTCCACAGCTTCTTCTATGGTTTCAACAGAAGTGATTACCGCCCTTTTTCCGCTGTTCTGAACAAATCGCATGGCGGCCCTCACCTTGGGCTTCATGGAACCTGGAGGAAAATGGCCCTCTTTGAGGAAGAGTTCGGCTTTCCTGATATTCGCGGAGCGGAGCACTTTCTGCTTGGGTGTACCATAATTCAGAATGGCCCCGGGGACATCCGTTGCAATGATGAAGATATCTACTCCCACTTCCTCTGCCAGCTTTGCGCTGACCAGGTCTTTGTCAATAACAGCATCCACGCCGTGAAAGCTCCGTTCCTCACGGATTACGGGTATGCCCCCGCCCCCGCAGCATATGGCGATGAAATCCATCTCTATCAGCTTCCTGATCTCATTCTTCTCCACAACAGTAACCGGCTCAGGAGATACCACCACACGCCGGTATCCTTTGGCGGTCAGGCGGGTGGGATACGGAACTGACGCTATTTCCTCTTTGGTATAGATGGGCCCGATGGGCTTTAAAGGTTCTTGGAACGCGGGATCATTTTCATCCACGACCACGTAAGTAATCAGGGTGACAAAATTCTTTTTGTTATCAATTCCCAGTTCCATGAATTCACCATCCAGGGTTGACTCAATCATATAGCCGATCTGTCCCTGGGTCTGGGCCACGAGGATTTCCAGCGGCAGCCTGGGAATGTCATTGCAGCATTCCTGCTGCAAAAGCAGATTCCCGACCTGGGGTCCGTTGCCGTGGGTGATAATTATCCGGTATTTCTCGGAAAGCCTGGCAATCTGACGCATGGATACCTTCAGATTTTCAAATTGCTCTTCAACTGAGCCTTCCTGGTCTTTTTTGATCAGCGCGTTGCCCCCGAGGGCAATCAGAAGTATTTCTTTTTCCATGATATTATAATTGGGATGTCGGTTAAAAACCTATCCGATTTGGGCTGTAGGGTGGGGCTTGCCCCACCAATATCGTTAAAAAAAATACAATAAAAACAATAGGTTTTGGTGGGGCAAGTCCCACCCTGCATAAAGATACTCAGAATTTCAGTCTCCGAGCCAGCGCATCTTTCAACAAAGGCCCGCTATGATCCTTATATTCATAACGCACCCGAAGTGTAGGCTTATTAATGGAAACCAGCTTGGGAAGATCAATAGGGGTTGCAAAGAGTACCAGATCACAGTCCGCGTTATTGATGGTCTGCTCCAGATCCTGAATCTGTTTTTTGCCATATCCCATGGCAGGCAGTACCGAAGAGACATGCGGGTAATTTTCATAAGTCTCTTTGATGGTTCCGACAGCATAAGATCCGGGTTCCACAATATGTGCTGCTTCAAAGGTTCTGGCGGCAATGGTTCCCGCACCGTAAGCCATTTCCCCGTGGGTGAGCGTGGGACCGTCTTCAACCACCAACACCCGTTTTCCCCTGATCTGTTCGGGGTTTTCCAAGAGGAGTGCTGATTCTGCAAGCACGATGTCAGCTTCGGGGGCATGTTTTTCGATATTTTTCCGAACCTGCTCCACACCGGCCGGGTCCGCGCTGTCCACTTTGTTAATGATGGCGATATCTGCCATGACCATATTCGTTTCACCGGGATAGTACAGCAATTCATGACCTGCCCGGTGCGGATCAAAAACCACGACATGCACATCCGGGTAATAGAAAGGCGTATCATTGTTCCCGCCGTCCCATACAATAACATCGGCTTCTTTTTCCGCTGCTTTCAGGATCTGCCCGTAGTCAATCCCGGCATACACCACGATGCCCTGATCCACAAGGGGTTCGTATTCTTCTCTTTCCTCGATGGTGCAGTCATTTTTTTCAAAGTCCTGATAAGAGGAAAAACGCTGCACCACCTGTTTGGTCAGATCCCCGTAAGGCATGGGATGACGGATTGCAACGACTTTTTTCCCCATTTCCGTCATGATCTTACATACTTTTCGGGTGGTTTGTGATTTTCCGCATCCGGTTCTCACAGCACAGACAGCCACAATGGGTTTTTCGGATCTGAGCATGGTGTATGTAGCCCCGATAAGAATGAAATCAGCACCTTCAGCCATGACAGATGAAGCTTTGTGCATGACTTCGATATGGGGTACATCACTGTAGGAAAACGCTACCAGATCCACCTTGTGCTCCCGGATAAGCTCCCTGAGCCGCTCTTCAGGATAGATAGGAATGCCTTCCGGATAAAGTTCCCCGGAGAGTTCCCGCGGGTAAAGGCGTCCCTCGATATCGGGAATCTGGGTTGCTGTGAAAGCGATAACTTTGTAACGGGAATTGTCTCTGAAATATACATTGAAATTATGAAAATCGCGCCCTGCCGCGCCCATAATAATTACTTTTTCAATCATGGCGTTCCTTATTTGTGCAGATTTTCTGATTATGGGATACTGAAATGCAGTTCAGCACCCCCGTATAACTCTTTTGTTATTCATTTGACATTTGAAATATCGCATAAATCAGGATGGAAAGTCAATGGAAGAAAGAACGACAGATATCTTTTTACAACTGTCAGCATATTCCCGCTCCTTTGGGATTGACAAATCCCAAGCATTTACGGCGCCAAAGGCTAAAAATGGTAGCCAATCCGCCGGAGCGTCTTTGATCCGGATTTTGAACAGTCATATCATGCTGAAATGCAGACCAATCGGTAAGGCTGTATTCTGATCCTGTCATCTGGCAAACAAATAAGCACTGATAGCCTTGTCATATCTGTCATCGGAACTGACAAAGCAATATTCGGCAAAAATATAGGGTTCGTCCACTTTCTTTATGACCGTCTCTTTTTTTATGATGGTTTTATGTTTATCATCCAGATGAAATGTCAGCATCAGTCTGTCACTGATTTTAAAATCCGACTTTATATCCGGTCGGAATCTTACCCCTATACGGGACAGATCCACCACTGTAATATCCCCGTTTTCTCCTGTCCCTGAGACAACAAAGGTCCCGGTCAGTTCCACATTTTTTCTATAATATCTTCTCCTTTCAAGAAAAACGGCCTTGGAATCTTTGAAATCACATTCCGCTATACCGCAGTTATCACAATCTGAATGCCCGCAATCGCAGTTAGCACATCGGAACTTGTATTTTACTTTGATCGGCCCGTCAGTGTCTATAAAGTCAGATACGTCAATAGCCTGCGTTTTTCCACATTTCGGACATGCAAGCGTCGCCATGTTTTCATTGTTTATGAAAACTGTTTTTGCCATTTTTATCCATTCCCTGTTGCGTTGTTCTTTTGGTTAATTAGTGGGTTACAACACAAAGCCCATAAACCCGGATGTCTGATTAATACATTGTTTTCATTTAAATTTCAAGTGGAAAAATAGCAAAGCTGAAAACTGAATCCGATATACATGTTTTTTATAAAAGTCTTTGAATATCAGATGGAAAATGCTTCGAAATGCTCGCTTGGGATTGACAAATCCCGAGCATTTCCAGCGGATTTGCCAATCCGCCGGGAGCGGTTCAGGACATTTCCCAAAGTGCCCCGAAATGCTCGTTTGGGATTGACAAATCACGAGCATTTCCGGCGGATTTGCCAATCCGCCGGGAGCGGTTCAGGACGGGCGTATTTATAAGTTGGGGGAGTAACTTTCAGTCCCGGAGGGACTTCTGAAAACAGCCCGGCAATTCATTGCCGGGTGAGTATTCCGGATCATTCAGTCCCTCCGGGACTGAAAAAAACGGGGGATATCCGCCCCGGCAATAAATTGCCGGGCTATTTTCAGTCGTCCCTCCGGGACTCCCCCAAGTTGTAAATGCGCCCGTTCAGGACATTTCCCAAAGTGCTTCGAAATGCTCGCTTGGGATAGGCATTTCCAAAAAGCAGGTTAAATGTACAGATCATAAAATTCAATATGTTACTCGTTCCAGGGCTTCTGCCCGGGAATGCATTCCGCAAGGCTTCGGCGTGAGTTCAGCCGAACGGGTCTGCCTTGCAAGATATTTCGTTTAACCAACCGGTTTTAAAGTGAAATACGAGACGGAGCCTCTTATGATGCATTCCCAGGCGGAGCTTAGGCGGAGCCTGGGAACGAGAAGTTCCTACTTTTGGGGAATGCGTCCTGACAGGTAATTTTTCATCTGGATACTGAAAAGCCCTTTATTATTTCGGACTTAACAGTTTCTGCTTGTTAACATATTGAATAAATACAAAAATCGCAGTGTTTTTCAACACTGATTTTATAAAATCATTCCAATATTACACGAAATCCTGTCTTATCATCTTGACATATTTTTAATATCCGCATATCTTACATTATCTTATCGTATTTACCGGTTCCAAATAATAAGGTAGGAGCTTCTTAAATAATTGGGTCCGCAATTTACAATTTAACAGGAAAGGAAACCAGTGATATGGCTTTAACTAAAAATGACATTGTAACAGCGGTGCATGAACTGGGGTTTACCAAAAAAAGATCCATCGAAATTATCGAGAACCTTTTGGAAATTATTAAGAAAGAGTTGGAAAACGGAGATGATGTCCTCATTTCCGGGTTCGGGAAATTCTGTGTGAAAAATAAAAGGAAACGGAGGGGGCGGAATCCTGCAACGGGCGAGGACCTGATACTTAGGAAAAGAAGAGTGGTGACATTCAAGTGTTCCGGTAAGTTAAGAGAGAAAATCAATAAAACCGGATAGCAGACCGGAATCTGAGTATGCCGGGATATGTTCAGCAGGTGGGAATCCGTTGTCAACATTTCTATCTGCTGATATTTTTCAGGACAGACCTGCGAGGTTTCAAGAACCTCGCAGGTCTTAACATACTCAGACCTTTGACTAAATAAAAATGTAACAACTGCTCGGTCCTTGTTCCCAAACTCCGTTTGGAAAGCGCATTGCCCGCGAAACTACTACAGCAACTTGTAAATTCCTCCCCCTTTTCGTAAAGGGGGCCTGGGGATTTTACGGTGTGATAAAAGTCGGTTACGCCAGAAATCCCCCCGGCCCCCCTTTAAAAAAGGGGGGAGGAACTTACAAGTTGGTGTACTACCCTGGAAGTCGTATAAAGCGTACATTTTA
>JAUCGG010000388.1 GCA_030378015.1 Desulfococcaceae bacterium HSG8 | reverse complement strand
CAGGAAGCAACACCGGCAATCTTATTGCCAGATTCAAGGGAAACACCCCTGCTCCGCCCCTTCTTCTGAATGCTCATATGGATACGGTTGAACCGGGCAGGGGCATCACGGCCATACTAAAGGACGGGGTTTTTACTAGTGACGGGACCACCATACTGGGGGCAGATGATAAAAGTGCGATTGCCATCCTTTTTGAAACCATAAGGGTGATACAGGAAAACAACCTGCCCCTGTGCCCTCTTGAGCTTGTCCTGACAACTTGTGAGGAGATAGGTCTGCTGGGCGCAAAACATCTTGATTTTGATCTTATTACAGCAAAATACGGTTACGCGCTGGATGCCACAGACACAGAGGGCATTGTCACCCGTGCGCCGGGAGCGGACCGGCTTGAGTTCAGAATTCATGGCAAAGATGCTCATGCAGGCGCGGCACCGGAAAAGGGCATCAATGCAATATGGCTTGCCAGCAAAGCCATTGCCGGGCTTGAGATAGGGCGGATTGATCGTGAAACAAGCTGTAATATCGGTGTCATCGAAGGCGGGATGGCCACCAATATTGTGCCGAATCTTGTGACGGTCAAAGGGGAGGTTCGGAGCCATAACGAGGAAAAGCTGAACAGGGTGACTGATGAAATCGTGGCATCATTCAGGGAAACCATTGAAAATTATCGCCAGACCCATGAACCCCTTTCCGATGCTGACAAGGATATCCCCCGCGTCGAAATCCTGACCGAGCGGGACTTTTCTCATACCGATCTTCCTGATGACCACCCCGTGGTGCAGATTGCCCGGAAGGCTGCTGAAAATCTCGGGAGAAAAATGGTTTCCAAAATAAGCGGCGGGGGTGCTGATGCCAATATATTTTTTCAAAAAGGTATTTTCGCGGGCGTACTGGGTACGGGGATGCGCGATATGCACACGGTGAGAGAATCTGTGCGGCTGGATGATATGGTTAAGACGACGGAGCTGCTGCTTGAAATTATAAAAATTCATTCAAAAGAAACCGGGTGATAACATTCCCGAAAAGCTCGCTTGGGATTGACAAATCCCAAGCATTTCAGGCGTATTTGTCAATCCGTCTGGGTCGGGGATTTTCCATCTGCTGAATAACCTATGGATTGAAAAATCGGGAAAAAATGGAAAAATTGTATTCAATACCCCGAAGGGGTTAGATAATATAGCCCAGGGTCAGCGAAGCGCCACCCTGGGATTAAGAATACAAAAAAATTGTATTTACC
>JAUCGG010000113.1 GCA_030378015.1 Desulfococcaceae bacterium HSG8 | reverse complement strand
GAAGGGAAAAAATATGGAAAAAGGAGAATCTTCTTCTTATTATTTTAACAAATTGTGGAAATTTTTTGCGTCAGTCAGGCTGACAGTGATTATCCTGTTGTCTCTTGCCGCGACCTCTGTTATCGGAACGGTTATCCCACAGAATGCCGGTGATGCTGCGTACCTCCGGAAATACGGGGAAGTGCTTTACAGGATTTTTCATGTGCTTGATATCTTTGACATGTATCATTCCTGGTGGTTCCAGTTCCTTTTGCTGATGCTGACCATGAACATTATTATATGTTCGGCAGAGCGTCTTTCTTCAACATGGAAAATCATTTTCCCCGGCAATCCCCGGCTTAACATTTCAAGATTCAGGAAACACCCTGATAAAGAAGAATTTATTGCAGATTGCCCTATGGAAAGACTGAAAGATACCTACACATCATTTATGTCCGAAGCCTTCGGATATACTGAGATGAAGCAGTCAGATGACGGGGTCTGTATTTTGGCTGAAAAGGGCCGATGGACGCGCATGGGTGTTTACATTGTTCATATCAGCGTAATCCTTCTTTTATTAGGCGGTCTGGCAGGTTCGATGTTCGGTTTCGAAGGGTTTGTCAATATCCCGGAAGGCGGGAGCACAGATCATATCCGTTTAAGAAAGACCGACCAGATAAAACAACTGGATTTTACCATCCGATGCAATGATTTTAGTGTGAGTTTTTACGATTCCGGGGCCCCGGAAGAATTCCGATCCAGCCTTTCTGTTCTTGAAAACGGGAAGCTTGTTCTTGACCGGGATATTATTGTCAATGACCCCCTCCGTTATAAAGGTATCAGCATGTTCCAGTCCAGTTACGGCAAACTCCCGTTAAGTATCGAACGACTGAAAGGCAAAGCCATCACCCTGGATATTAAAAGCAAAGCAACAGGGATGTCCTATACTGAAAAGGCGATTTTCGGACAGAAATTTGATCTTCCGGAAAACATGGGGACATTTGTAATTAAAGATTTTGATGATTCTTATGGTTTCAGGGGGCACAATATCGGGGAATCCTTTGTCGGGGAACTGATAACAGGGAACGGGGAACCGCTTGATATCGCCATGCCTGTCCGTTTTCCACAGTTTGACATGATGAGGAAGGGCGATTTTATCGTTTCTGTGGTCGGATATGACTATCCTTATTATTATACAGGCCTCCAGGTGACAAAAGATCCGGGGGTAGTGATTGTTTATACAGGATTTGTTCTGATGATTATCGGGTTTTATATAACATTTTTTATGTCACACCAGAGGCTTTGTGTCGAACTTGCTGAAAACAATGGAAAAAGCAGAGTAAAAGTGTCAGGCATTGCCGATAGAAACAAAATGGGAATGGAAACCAGAACTAAGAAACTGTCTGAACGTCTGGCTGCTTTATCCCATTGACTTATCTTTTTTATATATGATACAAAAGATTCTTTTGAATGGTGCTTTTCAGTTAAAATATTATATATTCAGAGGGTTACTGCGGTGAATTTGTAGGGTGGGGTTCTACCCCGCCAATTTCAGTACAACAAAAGCAACAATTGGTGGTCAAAGCAACCGTTGCCCGGAGAAAGAGTTGGTGGGGTAGAACCTCACCCTACATGATTGTTATTCCGGATAAAATCGCTGTAAAAGTTTTCGATCTGCTGATTGTTCACGAAATTGGTGGGTATAGAACCCGCCCTGCTTACAAAGGGGAGATTATAATGGAATGCCCGAAATGCGCAAGTGAAAAGGTTACTTATTCCCACAGACGCGGTTTGGAAAAAATTTTTCGGTATTTTTGGCCCAGCGTCCCTTATCGGTGCAAAGAATGCTGGACCCGCTTTTGGAAATTCAGAAGCCCTTTGAAAAGCATTGCCCAGATAATCGGCAGCATCCTCATCATCGGCCTTATCGCAGCGGGTACATGGTATGCAATGTCTTCCGAAGATCAGGATAACATTGCAAAGTCAACCTCTTCGCCAGAAAAAACAGGTGATCAGAAAGCTGCTTCCGGAAAAGAACCGATCAGGAAGACAATTCCCAAGGAAAAGGAACCGGTCAGGAAGACAGTTCCCAAGGAAAAGGAACCGGTCAGAAAGACAGTTCCCAAGGAGAAAAAAGATGGAAAAAAAGAAAAGCCCTCTGAAAAGAAAGACCTTGCTAAAAGCCAGGCAGGAGGAAATCAGGGAAAAGTCCGTTCAGGCCAACCAGTAAAGAGAGCTGAAGACAGGCAAAAAAGAGCAGAAACTCCCCGGGGAAAAGAGGGGCCGCGCGTACTGAAAAAGATGCGCTCAGAAGCTTCGCAAGGAGCATTCACCTTGTTTATTCCATCTGACGGGCCCATCCGGGATTATAAATCCTTTACCTTGGCCCAGATCCCGCCCAAGGTGGTGATTGATCTGGTTGGTAAATGGAAATACACGGGAAAAACAGCGTTGAGAATGGATAGCGATATCGTGTGGAGGGTCAGGGTCGGGGAACATGCTGATAAACTCAGGGTGGTCATGGATCTGAAGGGCAAAAAAACCCTGATACCTGTGATTGAGGAATCGTCGGAAGGGCTTGTTGTTAAATTGAAGAAATAATTTTTCCGAAAATGTAGGGTGGGTGGAGCGAAGCGTAACCCACCATTAATGAAAACAGACGGTGGGTTACGCTTCGCTCCACCCACCCTACATTTCGGTATTTTTTTTGAATTGATTCCAGGGAGGAGGTGATCAGAACAAGCAGATAATTTTGTTCTCGGAGAGGAAATTAAAAGTTGCTTTTTGCTACACGGATTTCATAGTAAGAAACGGGATTCATAACAAAGGGGTTGAATCCTCTTAATTATACCGGAGCGTTGGAGCGAAAAGAGAAACGATAAGTTAATGACTTTTTAATAATTAAATAAGGAGGCATGAAAGTGGAAATGAAAAAAACAATGGCTGTGCTTTTCACAATGGCGATGCTGGCAATTCCTGCTTTTGCCTGGGCCGGAGCCGTTCCTGATACCGGACAGAGCGACTGTTACGATGAGCTGGGCACTGAACTGAGGAACTGTCCCAGCAAGTGCGATACCCAGGATGCCGATGGCAATGAAATCGGGTGTGAACGCTCACTTACCGTCACTGTGGAAGACACAGAACACAAGAAATTTTTTGCGGATGTAGTGATAGAGGGTGAAATAAGCAGAACTCAGGTCTATTACTTCGGCTCACGCAGATGCCTAAAAACAGACGGTGAAGAAGAAACCTGCCCTGATCTGACATGTTACGACAAATCATCCGGGGGCGTCCCGGTTGACTGCCCTGAGACGTGCTATGACAGTAATAAGGACGACGCTGTCGGAATTCCCTGTCCTGCTATCGCTGATCCCGCTAACAGGGGAACGGGGAGTGATGACTATTACGGACAGGATGCCAATTACAGCATCAACCCCCCTTCTTACACGAAGCTTAATTCCGCAGGAGAAGAGGTTGACAGTGACTGGACAAAGGTCACAGATAACTCGACCGGACTCGTATGGGTTGTAAAAGATGAAGGTGAAGCAGCTCTCGACAAGCCCAACAACGCGGGCAATACATACAAAAAGGCCAGTGTTCAGGCGGATTTCATTGATAAGCTGAATATCCTTACTTTCGCAGGCAGTGACACCTGGCGGCTCCCGACAGTCAAAGAACTGGCAATGCTGGTGAATTGTTCCGGAAGCTCGCCTGCTATTGACGGCGGCTATTTTTCCAACATGCAGGCAGGAAAGTACTGGACATCCACTTCTGTTTCTGCCGAGGCGTACTACGTTGATTTCACTGACGGTACTGTGGGTAAGGCAAATACGGATGAAAGTTATTATGTAATTGCCGTAGGAACCGGAAATTAATGTGTTCAGCGAATGCTGCTATGCGTAAATTTTTTATAATATCTTTAACCTGATTATTCAATGAGGGAGGTTGTCATGGTTAGAAAAATAATGCTTTTCTGCTTGCTCATACTCTTCACCCCGGGGCTGGTTCTGGCTGCCTTTGTTGTCAATACCGATAACACGGTCACAGATACCAGTACAGGGCTGATGTGGAAAGCCGCGCCCGCTACAACGCTAAAGGACTGGGAAGGGGCAGTGCTTTCCTGTGAGGCACTTGAATTCGCCGGTCACACTGACTGGCGTCTGCCGAGCAGAAACGAACTTCATTCCATAGTTGATTACAACAATTCCAAGTTCATAGACAGAAATACCTTTTCAATTTCGGATGATGCAGAGAGTGTGTGGACATCTACGACCTATACGGGCCCACCGGTAGGAGACCCGCCTGATGTACCGGAAGCAAAAGCATGGTTCGTAAATCTTACAAACGGCGGTATAGAGGCCAAGGAAAAATCAGAGGAATGTTACGTGCTTGCTGTGCGCGGCGGGCAGGTGACAGAAACCGGTGTGGTCATCACATACCCCAAACAGACTTCGGTCTGGCCTGTCGGGAACCTGATGCCCATCGTGTGGGACAAGGCTATCAACGGGGCAGTCCTGTATGTCTCCCGGGACGGGGGGAAGACCTGGGGAGACGATCCTGTTGAAGGGGAAAGTCCGAGCAATACCACTTTTCTTTGGACTGTCACAGGGGATGAATCCTACAATTGTATGTTAAAAGTCGTTGATGGGGAAAACGAATATACCCAGGGGCTGTTTTCGATTACCGGATCATATCCCATAGATGCAACGGGGGATGGTCAGATAGACCTGGGGGATATTATCAAAGGCTTGCAGGTTCTGGCCGGAGACAGATAGACAGGAACACATGTGATGTAAATCCATGTAGTACAGCACTTTTTAAGTTCGTCCCCCCCTTTTTAAAGGGGGGACGAACTTACAAGTTGATGTAGTAGGGGTTTACCACCAACTTACGGTGGTAAACCCCACCCTACAAAACCGGAATCATAATGAACAGTTCAAATTTGTTGGCAATTGTGACATTTGTCTATGGCTTGGCAGCACTGTTGTACATCAGTGCATGGATTTTTAAAAAAGACCTGCCGGGCAAGGCGGCTACCGGGGTATGCATCCTTGCAGTCCTGGGAAACACCGCGGGAATTATCATGCGATGGGTCGAATCCTACAAACTCGGATTCGGTCATGCCCCCCTTTCGAACCTTTATGAATCACTGATATTCTTTTCCATGACCATCGGTATAATTTACCTTGTCGTCGAATACAGGTATCATAACAGGATCATCGGGGCCTTTGCCACGCCCATTGCTTTCCTTTCAATGGCCTACGCGTCTTTGTCCCCGAATATCAGTGACCGTATCCAGCCCCTCATCCCTGCATTGAAAAGCAACTGGCTGATTGCTCACGTAATCACCTGCTTTTTAGGATATGCTGCTTTTGCAGTGGCCTTCGGTATCAGCCTGATGTACCTTCTCAAACGGACAGATACAGAGGAGAAAAGCGGGTTGCTTCATCATTTTCCCAAACTGGCTGTCCTGGATGAACTGACCCATCAGATGGTCACGTTCGGGTTCCTGTTCCTGTCTGTCGGAATTATTACGGGCGCGGTATGGGCGAATTCAGCCTGGGGGACTTACTGGTCCTGGGATCCCAAAGAAACCTGGTCCCTGGTTACCTGGCTGATCTACGCAACCTTGCTACATGCCAAGCTGATGCGGGGATGGCAGGGCAAGCAGATTGCTTATATTTCCATTGCAGGATTTGCCGCGGTTCTTTTTACCTATTTCGGGGTAAATTACCTGCCAGGGCTTCATAGCTATGCACAATAGTTTTTGGCTTGACAAAAATTATATTTGCATGTAAAAACTCCCAAATTATTTTTGTCAAGGTTCAGATTCATATCAATAATCGTTTTCGCAACTTAGTGAAATCATGACTGACGGAGTTTCCATGAGCACATCAGATCAGACAAAAGCGGTTTCAGATGTTGGCGGCGAGTCGGAGAGCGGGTTCGTTATCCTGTTCTTCATTTTCGGATTTGTGGCAAGTTTGGTTGTCGGATGGGTTGTCTTTCCCGAACTTCTCTATTGCGAGAAAAAACAGCCCGTGGACTTTAATCATGTTCTTCATATGGAGGAAGTTGATGAAGGGTGTGAAAGCTGTCATTTCTTTCGTGAAGACGGAACCTATTCAGGAGTTCCCACGCTTGCCCAATGCATTGACTGCCACGAAGAACCCCAGGGGGAAGACCCTGAAGAGATCAAATTTGTTGAAGAGTATGTGGCAAAGGGAAGAGAGGTTCCGTGGCTGATATATTCAAAACAGCCGGACTGCGTATTTTTTTCCCATGTCGCGCATGTTAAAAACGCGGGAATGGACTGTGTGACCTGTCACGGTCCCATCGGTGAATCCACAAGCCTGAAGCCGTATGAAGAAAACTGGATCACCGGTTACAGCCGGGATATATGGGGAAAAAATATCTCGGGACTGAAGAAACATACATGGGACAGGATGAAAATGGATGACTGCGCCGAATGCCACGTCAAAAACAACGTCAAGCAGACAAGCGTTCAGACAGGAAAAGGCGCGTGTTTTGTTTGTCACAAATAATTTCGTCAGTTGCTAGTGGTCAGTGGTCAGTCGGCAGTGCTCAGTCCGCAGTGGTCAGTCCGCAGTCCGCAGTCCGCAAGTAGTCAGTCGCCGACTGAAGACTGCCGACTGAGGACTGAAGACTGAAGACTGAAGACTGAAGACTGAAGACTGAAGACTGAAGACTGAAGACTGAAGACTGAGGACTGAGGACTGAAGACTGAAGACTGAAGACTGAAGACTGAAGACTGAAGACTGAAGACCGAAGACCGAAGACCGAAGACCGAAGACTGAAGACTGAAGACTGAAGACTGAAGACTGACAACAGACCACTGACAACAGACTACTGAGTTAAGGGATAAATTATGAAGATAGGCAGAAGAAGTTTTTTGTCGTTTGTCATCGGAGGTGCGGCAGGGACGGCCCTTACACCATTACCCTGGAAGCTTACGGATGACCTTTCCATCTGGACGCAGATGTGGCCGTGGACCCCTGTGCCGGAAGACGGGGAAGTGAGTTACACGAACTCTGTCTGTACGCTTTGTCCCGCAGGCTGCGGCATCTCTGTGCGAAAAATAGAAGACCGTGCAGTTAAAATAGAAGGAGCAGAAGGATATCCGGCAAGTGATGGAAACGCATGTATCCTGGGCCTGTCGGGTCTTCAACTGCTGTACGGCCCTACGCGTGTCAGAATGCCCCTGAAAAAGGAAAACGGGAAATGGAAGGAAATTTCCTGGGATGAGGCGATTTCGCAGGTGGTAAATAAGCTGAGTGACCTGAGATCAAACGACGAGTCACCTGCTGTGGCCTGTATCTCCGGATCAGATTACGGGACAGTACCCCGTCTCCTCCGGCGCTTTATGACAGCTTACGGTTCCCCGAATTTTATGACTGTACCGTCAATGCAGGATTCTTATGCACTCACCCTGAAACTCATGCATGGCGTATCAGCCCTTGCCGGATTTGATTTTGAAAACTCAAATTTCGTACTGAGTTTCGGAAGCGGCCTTATCGAAGGATGGGGATCATCTGTACGCATGTTCAAAGCAAAGAGTCTCTGGAAAGAGAAAGGGGGAAAACTCGTACAGGTTGAGCAGCGTCTGTCAAATACAGCAGCCAAGGCAGATCAGTGGGTTGCTGTCAACCCGGGCACAGAAGCAGTTCTGGCCCTGGGCCTGGCAAATGTGATCATCACTCAGTCCCTCTATGACAAAGCCTTTGTTGAAAATCATGCATCCGGGTTTGACGCGTTTAAGAAGATTGTAACGGGCTTCAGTCCGGATAAGGTCGCGAAGATCACAGGCGTAGAGGAATCCGCGATTATATCCCTGGCCAAAGCCTTTGCCGGGGCTTCCGAGCCTGTAGCAGTCTGCGGCCGCGGACAGGGCAAAACCCCCGGGAGTCTTCACGAGTTTATGGCAGTTCATGCCTTAAACGCGCTGGTGGGAAATATTAATAAAAAGGGCGGTGTATGGGCGGTTCCCGAACCGGATTATATCAAGTGGCCCGAACCGGAGTTGGATGAGGTTGCTCAGAAAGGGCTTGCAACCCCCCGGGCAGACGGAGCGGGAAGCGAAAAATATCCTGATACAAAATCGCTGCTGAACCAGTTCCCGAAAGCGGTCTGTGCAGCAGAAGAAAGCCCTGTGAAAGTCCTTTTTGTCTCAGGCGCGAATCCCTGTTACACGCTCCCTGGCACCAAGGCTGTAAAAGAAGCTTTTGATAAGATACCGTTTGTGATCAGTTTTTCTTCTTTCATGGATGAGACTGCCCAGGCGGCTGACCTGATTCTTCCGAATCACGGCCATCTTGAGCGTTACCAGGATGTTCCCACACCTGCGGCCCTCCAGAACCCGCTGACAGGGCTTGCAAAGCCCGTGGTGGAACCCCTGTTTAACACCCGGCATACCGGCGATGTTGTCATTGCCTTGGCAAAAGGCGTGGGCGGCAGTGTCGCTGATGCTTTTGCATGGGACAGCTATGAAGCCTGTCTTGAGGAGACAATGGGGGACAACTGGGACACCCTTCTTGAAAAAGGCTTTGTTGCTCAGGCCTTTGAGCCCCCGGGATGGGATTCCGCGTTTACCACATCCTCCGGGAAATTTGAATTCATCTCCCAGGCATGTATGGCCGAATCCCACCAAGCTGCCCCGGGTAAGATAGCCATCGAAGGGGATAACAAAAAATTTCCTCTTATACTCATGCCTTATGATTCCATCAGGTTGGCAAACGGCTTTATCGGCAACACCCCTTTCCTCACAAAGACCCTTGAAGATACAATTCTGAAAGGTCAGGATACAGTGGTTCAGATTAATCCCAAGACTGCCAAAAGCCGTTTCATTTTCTTGGATGACGGGGACTATGCCATTCTGAGTACGCCGAAAGGAAGGGTAAAAGTCCGGGTCAATCTGTTTGAAGGAGTTATGCCCGGTGTTGTGGCAATACCGAGAGGTCTGGGTCACACGGCTTATGATGACTACCTGGCCGGAAAAGGCTCAAATTTCAACGAACTGATCAGTCCTGTGGATGATCCGGTTTCCGGTCTTGATGCAGCTTGGGGAATCAGGGCAAAGCTGACCAATGTCCCCTTATGATAAGATTGTCAGTTATCAGTTATCAGTTGTCAGTTGTCAGTTGCCCGTTACAAAAGGCAACCGACCACTGACAACTGACAACTGACTAATTTCAACGAGGTTCTAATGAATAAAGAACATAGTAAAGCCAAAAAGTACGGAATGGTCATAGACCTGGATAAATGTACCGGGTGCGGGGCCTGCATGGTGGCTTGCATGGCTGAGAACAATGTGCCGTTTAAAAAGGATGAGACAAACAAGCTGGACAGTATCACATGGATGCGTGTGTATAAGCTGACAAACGGCAAATCCTTTCCGAACACGGAGATATGTTATCTGCCAAGACCCTGCATGCACTGTGAAGGCCAGCACGGACACTCGCCCTGCGTATCTGTCTGCCCGGCAACTGCTACAGACTATAGCCAGGAAACAGGAATTGTCAGCCAGATTTATACCCGGTGTTTCGGATGCAGGTACTGCATGGCAGCCTGTCCCTATCATGCCCGTTATTTTAACTGGTGGGACCCGGTCTGGCCCGAGGGGATGGAAAAAAGCCTGAACCCGAAGGTATCTGTCCGAATGAGAGGTATTGTTGAGAAGTGCAGCTTCTGCTTTCACAGGTATCAGTCGGCAATGGAAAAAGCCTATTACGAGGAAAGGAAGGAACTCGAAGAAGGCGAATACCAGACAGCCTGTACCCAGGCATGTCCTGCGGACGCTATTACATTCGGGGATCTGAATAATCCTGACCATGCGGTTTGTCAGTTGAAAAAAAGCAAGAACGCCTTCCGCCTGCTTGAACGGCTCGGAACCAATCCCAAAGTCTATTATGTTTCCACCCGGGAATGGGTGAGACGGAGCGGGGATAATTATCTCCGGGGTTACGAAAAAGAGGGCAAGGTTAAAAAACACAGAGAACTCGCCGGTCACTAGGCGGTGATCGCTTTTTATAGCGTAAAGCTTATGACTTATAGCGAAACAGAGGAGTAAATTATGGATTCTGCATTAATTCCCAAAGGAGTCAGACGCTGTTCATTCGGGCAGTTCATCCTGTTTATTGCCATTGTCGGTGCTGTCCTGCTGTGGGGGGTTTTTGCCATGCTGCTGTGCTGGTTGAAAGGCCTGAACCAGACCAACATGAATGATTATTACGGATTTGCATTGTGGATCTGGGCGGACCTCGCGGTCATCGCACTTGGCGGCGGCGCATTCTTCAGCGGCTTTCTGAAATATATTATGGGGAAAGATGAGCTGAAAAATATTATCAATTACGCAGTGCTGATCGGATTTATCTGCTACAGTTCCGCGTTACTTATCCTTGCCATTGATATCGGGCAGCCCTTGCGGGGATGGTTTATTTTCTGGCATGCCAATGTCCATTCCATGCTGACCGAGGTGGCATTCTGTCTGTCCTGCTATTTCGCGGTGCTGACAATCGAATATATCCCCCTGATTCTTGAGAACCGCCAGCTTGACAGGGTTCCTTTCTTTCATAACCTCAGCCACAACATGCACGAAGTTATGGCTGTGTTTGCGGCAACCGGCGCGTTTCTTTCCTTTTTCCACCAGGGTTCCCTGGGCGGTGTGGCAGGCGTACTTTTCGGACGCCCCTTTGCCTACAGGGAAGGCATTTTTATATGGCCGTGGACATTTTTCCTTTTCACATGGTCCGCTGCGGCGTGCGGCCCGTGTTTTACGATCTTTGTTACATGGCTTACGGAGAAGATCACAAGAAAGAAACTGGTCAAAGATAATGTGATTGAGCTTCTGGCTAAAATCTCCGGGTGGATGCTTGCGACATACACCTTTGCCAAGATCATTGATACCTGGTACTGGGCCGCTGTTACCGCACCTTCCGCCGGGTTCTGGCTGCCGGATTTCTATTCCGGTAACGCGCTTTACGGCCCGTGGATTCTCTTTCTCGAAATCATTATCTGCGGTGTTATCCCGGCATTCATTCTTGTCACTGATACCGGGCGTAAGAATCGCACGACTCTTATGACGGCTGTGATTCTGGCTGTCATCGGGGTATGTCTGAACCGTTGGGTGATGGTACTCCAAGTGATGGCTGTTCCCGTGATGCCGTTTGACAAATGGGTTCTGTACTACCCGAGCTGGCAGGAAGTTGCTACTACAATTCTGCCCGTTGCTTACGGTGTTATTCTGATAGCCATTTCCTATCGCTATCTGCCGATATTTCCGCAGGAAAAGGAACTCAACCCGGCAGATTGAAACGTGAAACACGGAAATGTGAAACGTGAAACGTAATGCGTGATGCGTGATGCGTGATGCGTGATGCGTGAAAATGTGAAAATGTGAAACATGACTTCAGAAGAATCATGTATCATGTATCACGTTACGCATTAAGCATTACGCATTACGTTTCACCCATCACGCATCATGTTTCACGTTTCACTGGAGGATATTATGTTTCCATTTATATTTGAGTGGATGTGGGATATGTCGCATATAGTTTTCATGGGCGGCCTGTGGTATGCTCTGACGATCATCCAGTTGGGCATGGCATACTGTATCATCAAGTCCGTGATTGACACATACCAGGGGAAAGGCCATCATCACGATGAGCACGAGGAAGATGAGAGCGCGGAGCCTGCTTCTGAAAATGTGGTGAGTGAGACGTGACGCCGCGCCGGGGGATAAATCCCCCGGCTGAAAGCGAAAGCAGCTTTTGAACCCCTTAAAAAAAACGCCTGTTCTGCTTTACGAAGCAGAGCAGGCGTTTTTTTTGTTGTAGTACATCAACTTGTAAATTCCTCCCCCCTTTTTTAAAGGGGGGCCGGGGGGGATTTCTGCCGCAACACCCTTTTTTTGTAACATAAAATCCCCCCGGCCCCCTTTAAAAAAGGGGGGACGAACTTTTCGGAAGAATCAGTATTATGTATTATTTTCTTTCATCGGGCACTTCCGGGCTAATCTATTTAACATATTAAATTCATCAGTTTAAATTCATACGATCTGTTTCTTATAACATAATCGTGTTAATCGTGTTGAAAAGATTACAATTCTTTGCTATTTAAAATAAAAACCGAATCCGGTTACACATTAAAACAGACAATCTTTTATTATAATCAGTAGATCGAAAAGTTTTGCAAACAAGTGGATTCCGGGTTAAAACCGGAAAACATCCGGCATCTTTTCCGGCTGCAGAACAATTTTTCAAATTGTTTAAGTTTAAAACGATTTGAAAAATCGTTCTGCATTAAATTGTAAAGTGACTTGAATAACACAGATTGCACCCGTTTAAATATCAGGAGATCATTATGAAACTATTCGACAGCCATTGTCACCTGGACGACCGATCATATGACAACGATCTTGATAAGGTGATCAGGAATATGGATGATGCAGGGGTTGCCAAGGCTATGATTGTGGGAATCACCAAAAAAAGTTCAGAAAAAGCCGTTAATATGGCTGAATCTTATACGGGTTTTTGTTTTTATGCGTCCGTGGGTATCCATCCGCATGATGCAAAGGATTGTTCCGAGCCGGGACTTGACTTTTTACGCAAGCTTGCCAAAAGCTCCAAGGTGAAAGCATGGGGAGAGACCGGCCTTGATTTTAACCGGATGTATTCACCCAGGGATGATCAGGAAAGATGCTTCATTCGGCAATTGGAGATTGCTGATGATCTGAAACTTCCCCTCATCTTCCATGAAAGGGACAGTAACGGACGCTTTCTTGATATTCTGAAAGCTCATTATATAAAGAGAACAGGAGTGGTGCATTGTTTCAGCGGAAATAAAAAGGAATTGGAGGAGTACCTGGAACTTGGCCTGTATATCGGCATCACCGGGATTCTGACCATCAGAACCCGCGGGGCTGATTTGCGGAAGATGGTTCCTTTCATCCCTGCAAATCGTATCCTGATCGAAACCGACGCTCCTTATCTTACCCCTGCGCCGGAAAAAAACCGCACACGGCGCAACGAGCCCGGGTTTGTGAAATCCGTCCTGCTAAAACTGGCGGAGGTGAGAAACGAAGACCCTGAACATCTGGCTGATGTGATATGGAAGAATACCTGTCGCTTGTATAACACGGGCGAGGAAGGTTGACGAACATGGAAAAAAGATACAGGAATCCGCTGGTGACAGTTGATATTATAATTGAAATCAACTCCGGCATTGTGCTGATCGAAAGGGTAAACCCGCCCCACGGATGGGCACTGCCAGGCGGTTTTGCTGACTATGGCGAATCTCTTGAAGCCTGTGCTGTAAGAGAGGCCCGGGAGGAAACCTCCCTGGATGTTACGCTTGCAGAGCAGTTCCACACTTATTCCGACCCGGATCGTGATCCCAGGCATCATACAGTTACGACGGTCTTCATTGCAAAGGCAGACGGCATACTGAGGGCGGACGATGATGCGAAAAACGCGGGGATTTTCACACAGGATGAACTGCCAGCCCCTATTGTATTTGATCATGGAAAGATCATCAATGACTATTTCCGTTACAGGAAAGGAGAATCTAAAAAGAGTATCTTTGCATTGCAGTTTTAATAAATTATAGCAGCGGAGTGCAAAGCTTGCTTTGCAAGAACTTCGTGGAGGCGCAAAGCAAGCTTTGCACTCCGCTGACGGACATTTTCAAAACCGAACTCATCCGGGAAGTTCCGGTGGAAAGGAGGACTCATGACAGCTTTCAAGCCTGATGCGAAGAAAGAAAATCCGGAGATATCCGGTTTTTCCAGACCTTTTGAAAATCTGAAATCACTTCTTAATAGCAAATCTGTCCGGCTTGCTTCCCGTCCTCCCGAAGAAACCTCTGCTGCCAAGGCATCGGAGCATCCTGCTTCCGGGTATGACGCGAGGAAAAGGAAATCAGAGTCACCCGGTTTCTTCAGACCTTTTGAGAACCTGAAATCTATCATTGACAGCAAATCTCTTCCCCTGACTTTCTGCCCTGTTGAGACAATTTCAAGTGAACTTGATGTAAAGCCGGATCACCCTGAATATGAACAGAAACTTTTTATGAAGGCAATGACGGACGTCAGACCGCTTTCAAAGGGGAAATATGTCGAAGAAGATGATGAAATCGGAATTCCCAGGTATTCTGATTATGAATTCCGGGCAGCAGATTTCGAAGATAACACTGAACAGGAAACCCTGCTGCGGCTGAAGAATCTTGTGGAATACGGTGTGGGCTTTGTGGTCGCGGATACACCGGAATATATAGAAGGCACAGGATACTGCGATAACCCGGAAATCACTGAACGCCTGCGCGACGGAGAGTTCTCCATGCAAGGATACGTGGATCTCCACGGATTCGGAGTGGAAGCTGCCCAGGAGGTCTTTGATACGTTTATGAGGGATGCTGTCAGAACAGGTAAACGTGCGGTGCTGATCGTCCACGGCCGGGGCCTTTCCTCGCCTTCAGAACCGGTTCTGAAAACCAGCGTCCAAGACTGGCTTACCCGGGGCCCCTGGCGTAAATGGGTGATCGCCTTTTCCAGCGCAAGGCTTTGTGACGGGGGCGCGGGAGCAACCTATGTTCTGCTCAGGAACACCCCTTTTACAAAACGTTTCAGAAAAAGGCATAAGATACGGAAGAAGCGGCGGAAGAAGTCTTCAGGTTAGTACAGACTTGTCGGAATAAGGTGATTTCCAGAAAAGAATATACAGTTTGTAGTCCCGCCTTTAGGCGGTGTCATGCCGCCTGAAGGCGGAACTACAAACTTCAATCCGGTATGTTTTTTATTGGAAATCGCCTAAGCCGATTCAAACATTCACACTCCGTTCACTATAGGGTGCAATTAAAAGTGTTAGGCGAAGCCGCCGTCAGTCCTCGTTCAAACTCCGTTTGGGAACGCGATTGCCCGCAAAACTCCGGTTTTGCATGAAATATCAGGTACACCTGCAAACAGAGTTTGCCTGCAAGTGTGTTCCCAGACGGAGTTTGGGAACAAGGCTGAAGAGTGTACCTAACACTTTTAATTACACCCTTCACTATATGGAAACTCCCCCTTTGAAAGGGGCCGAAGGGATGTATTTTCAGTGACTTACACCCACATGCACCCCTCAAGGGGAGCATTCACAATTTCTTGAAACCACGAATAACACTGATAACACTGATAATATTATTTTTTTCGTTTTTCGTGTGATTCGTATGCACAATTTTCTGAAACCGCGAATGACACGGATAATATTCTTTTTCGTGTGATTCGTGGTAACCTTCTGTTACGACGGATTAATTCTTTCAAGAATTCATGAATGCCCCCTCAAGGAGGGAGTTTCCATCTACTGATAATCCCTGATTAAGTAATAACAACAGGCTGCCAATTCTCTGAAAATAGCAAATATATCCCGGATCTCATAATAATCGGCGTGGGCGCATGTGGCATTTTTTATGCCGAATCTGTGAAATGCCAATCTTGTCCGGGAGATATGATGATATTGGGTAATTATTACGACTGAGTCCCAGTTATTGCTATCCATGTATTCTTTTACGTTTTTTGCAGTAGCATAAGTATTGGTCCCGTTGCTGTCAGCAATGATTCGATTTTCCGGCACTCCCCATTTGTTCAGATACTTTTTCATAGTCAGAGCTTCGTCTATACCTTCGATACCGATGGCTCCGCTGACGATTATTCTCTCAATAACCTGATTTTTATACAATTCATATGCTTTTGTCAGCCTGCCTTTCAATCTCGGAGATAATGTGCCATCAGAATTTACTTTGTTTCCCAAAACAACACCCGCATCAGATTTTTTGTAATTATCCAGATGTCCATCTGTTATCAGAAAGATGATGGCGATTATCGGCAGAGATAACATGCTTACAATCAATATTTTCAAAATCTTAACAATATTTCTCATTCATCTTCCCAAGTTCCGAGTGACCGAAGATTATGTTATCACTCACCATTCGGTTAATAAAAACGGATAAAGATTAATTTTTATATTCAATGATATTAAATAGTTGATATTTTAATCAATGTTTTCAAATATTTATAACCCCCGATTGCCCGGGAGGATACCTGTTGCAGAAAACAGGGTTATTTAATGATTGATCAATATTGATGACCAATCAATAATAACAAATAGTTATACGACTTCATGTCGCACTATAACGACTGCATCACCGGTGGCAGGAGCGCAGCGAGTGCCATCCGTGTGAATGCAATTGTTAGCACCGTCTTTTTCACGACTTAGTATTGCTTTTGATATGGCTGAATTGTCACAAGATTGGGAACAATGTCGTAGTGTTTACGATTGAATCGGCAAATCCAGAGCTGCCGCTGTTTGACCGATCAAAGCATCCAACAGACCCAGATTGTGACTCAAGTTGTACTTGACGAAAACCTCCAATGCCTTGTCGCATGTTTCCGACGACGGCCAAAGCACTTCAAAGTCCTCAATGAATCTCTCCAATTCCCGCAACTCATTCTTGTTTGTACAGCCCTGAACCAATTCCATGACGACATAGCCCGACAATGCTATTTCCTCATCGCCAAGTGAAGTTAACCATCGAATCGCAGGCGGGTGCTTTCGGAGAAAATCAATGACAATATCGCTATCCGCAATTATCATGGTTGCGGCCTTTGTGCTTGCTTTCGAAGTTGACGGGCATACTCGGCGCTATTGGAAATGTCAGTACGGTCTTCCCATATGCCGATTAAACCGGAATTAAGCAACTGCCTTGCAGTTAGCCGTTTCTTGCACTTTGCTTTTGCCTTTGGAACAACTAATAACAGCAATTCAACTTGCTGCCCTTCTTCCAGCGACAAATTAGTGAGATGGAGCTCGCCACTTTTTTCAACAGTCCGTTCTAAGCGTATAGCTTGCATATTGACTCCCCTATAGGATTGAAACTAGTTTTGCGATCACGGCATAATGATCGATCTTGAGTTGATACAAATATCGCCCAATGTCTACATTCACACTATTGTTGCTTTGTTGGCATTCCATGTTCCGAAATGCTCACATAATCGCTAACATTATAATAAGCGGCGGGGCGGATTAACGGAGAGCTTCGTAAAAGATCAGTCAGCCCCGTCCGCTTCCGGGTAGATGCGCCTGTTACCAGACGCACCCCCCACAGATATGGACGTGAAGATTTCCCTCATCCGGTTCCTCGGCGCCGGAGGTTTGTCTCCCTCCGAAGACCAGACAGGCACGACCCCGTTTGGCGCACAACTATGCTGCCCGCTCGCCTGCATCACACACTCCTCCGAAGTCAGGTTACACGGTTTGCGGTAACTGAGCCTGCCGAAGTTCTGAGTACCTCCCGTGGTTCCCCTCATCGGATCGTCATGCCCGGCCTCACCTTCCCTGCGACGGGTCGTTCGGGCATCACTTCCCCGCCTTCCCGGCCGGTGCATCCGGTAACTGAGCCTGCCGAAGTTCCGACCATCGGTACTATGTTCGGCTAAGACTGCCGCCAGTCCTTCTCGGAGTCGTCCGATTTTCTCTGTCCTTCTCCGATACCCTGATTTGCCCGTCTTTTGTCGTTTGTGTCTCCGCTTTCACAGACTCGTCGCAGGAGCGGGGCTTCTCCTGTGACGCCGGGATTTCGCCTTCCGGCCGGACCTCCTCATACCTTTCCTTTCTCCGCAGGGAGACAGACGGCTCTCCCGAGTTCCCGGGCCACCCCCGTGAACGCATGCCCTGGTCTCAGACCCCGGTGGTGTCCATCATGCTCGCCACGGTTCGGCATCTCTGCCTCCTTATCACATGCGGGACTGCTGCCTTCCGTCAGATGAAGAACGTCGGCTTTCCCCTCCCGGTTTCCCCGGAGGTTTATCCTCATGTCCGCAACTATACCCGTTTCGGGGGCTCAATACAGAGCCTGCGCCCTCGCTCCGTCCGGCTTCAGACTCCCGTTACCGGGCTGGCCTGCGGACTTCGCTTCCGGCCTGCCAGCTAAACTTCGGCCGGGTGGGACTCTCACTGTGCGCCCGTTTCATTCCTCAGCGCCAGGGCAAGCCGCCCTGCAAGGGGAAGAGTGTCGACCCCACATTCCTCAGCGCCAGAGCAAGCTCTGCAAGAAGGTGTTAAAGCGATCACCCACTGGGCAACGGTATCGAATTTCACGGACTTGTGCCCGATCCCGACGATCCGGATTTATCTTGGCACGATCATTTGTGGGTTATGCCGTGATAAAAAAGTAAGAAGTGTGTGAGGCAGAAGAAGAATACTGAGAAAACACTTCTCACTTAATACCATATTTCCGCAAAAAAGTCAACGGTAAATGTATGTAATAATTTCGTTTTTTACGTTCTGCCGACTTTTTCCGGGCCGGGTTTTTTCCGGGCCCGTGTTCTGTCTGACGGCATAAACATGAAGGTGAGCTGCGTAAAACCGCTATAAATCAATTTTGTATCAAGCACTGCCTGTCGTAGCAGTTTTACGTCTGCTCAACCGTTTTATTACGCCGAATTTTGCACGGCTTGTGACTCTGTAAATCATTTTGCTGTCATTTTGTTGTGATTTGCACGTATTTTCGATTCTATCAATTCATCTTTGGCGGTTTTGATTCTCGATTATACCAACTCTTATCCTATCACTTTGTGGGAAGATCAAGAATTCCGTTAAACAGATACCGTTTTTTCCTGATTTTCCACTTTCGACTTTCCGTCCGGTATTTTGAGTAGGATACAATATACTCAAGATTTACAGTTTCGACTCCATGGTCTGTCTCAAAATGGAGTATAACAGGCGCGAACAGAATATGCGGCCATTGTGGAGGGGCATCTCTCATATGTCCACGAATGCTTATGTCATCAACATGGTAAGATTCCAAGCGGAATAAATCATTTCTATTCATCTTTTCTTTTATGGCATTGTTTAGAAGGCAGTCCTCAGCTTTGCCAGATGTCTTCCACTCCGAGAGACTGGCTTCAAGAAAGGCACGGGCATCTTTTTTCAGTTTGTATTTAGAGTAGGGAACATTGTAGATAAATATTCCGACCATGATAAATAAAGCGGGCCAGACGATATATGGGTTTTTTGTTTCCCAAATTACACCATGTGGTTTATTCATTATATATAACACATTTTTAGGATTATTTAATAATATATTGATATATAAAAATTTACAAACAATTTCATTCAGACACTTTTTTTATACTAACTCTGTAACATGTAATTATTATTGTATTAGTATCAGACTTCA
>JAUCGG010000387.1 GCA_030378015.1 Desulfococcaceae bacterium HSG8 | reverse complement strand
TTGCCTGCGGATGAGCGTAGATAAGAATCAGTGAGACAACCAGTGCATAAATACACAGTGATTCGATCATAGCCAAGCCGATCAGCATGGTAACGGTAACTTTACCTGAAGATTCAGGATTTCTTGCAATACCTTCCACAGCGGCTTTCAGACCAATACCCTGTCCGAGACCACAGCCAAAAGCTGCGATTGCAATCCCGAAACCAGCAGCAGTTACACAAGCGATAAAGAAACTCAGTGCTGTTGCTTCCATTATTTTGCTTTTACCTCCTTTTTAAATTTTACTCCTAAGGCTTCTTCCATTCAGCCCTTATTGGTTTGTTGCCAAGTGGTCAGTTGTCCGGGGTTGCACAATGAGGAAAAAAAGACCGCTGGCCCCCTGGCAACGGATAATCTTAATGTGCGTGTTCCATTGCACCGGTAAAATACATGACCGAGAGCATGAAAAACACAAATGCCTGAATCACGCAGACCAGGATTCCGAGCGCCATGATCGGAAGGGGTACAAAAAATGCTCCTGCGAGAAAGAAAAGAATTCCCAGAACCAGTTCATGACCCATCATGTTACCGAAAAGCCGGAAAGAGAGGGACAGGATACGGGCAAGATGACCGATAATTTCAATTGGCAATATAAGAGGAGTCATCCACCATACAGGTCCCAGGAAATGTTTGATATATCCGACACCGTGATACTTGATACCAATTATATGTGTAAAAATAACCACTGTCAATGCACAGGAAAGTGTTGTATTCAGGCTGGCCGTGGGAGGATAAAATCCTGGTATCAGACCGATAAAATTGCATGTAAAGATATAAATGAATACTGTCCCTGCCAGCGGAAAAAGCCATCTGCCTTCTTCTCCCGTAATCGTAACCATGAATTCTTCCAGCCCGGAAACAAGAACCTCGGACACATTCTGCCCCTTACCCGGAATCATGCTGATTGCCTTGGCCGGGATGTAAAAGAGAATGATCAGTATGAATATAACCACCCACGAATAAACAACATGGGGATATGCATGGGCAAAATGCCCTAGTCCGATTGCCTCAAACAACTTCACAAAAAAAAGATAAGGATGTTCCACTTACATTGCCTCCTTTAAAAAAAGTTTTTTTAATTCACAGAGAGTTGCAAGGATAATGCTTACAACCACAACAGAAAGGCCGACAAACAGACCTAATGGATTCACATAGTGTTCTGATATAAGAACAAATATTATAATACCGCTCACCATAAAGCGGACATAA
>JAUCGG010000112.1 GCA_030378015.1 Desulfococcaceae bacterium HSG8 | reverse complement strand
CTATTTTTCATAAAATAAAGTAGTTAAAAATTACGGATATTAAATGTCTTTTTTAAATGTCCATTTTTTTTAACAATAAAATAAAAAAGTTATGTCAATATTGCCAAAAATGTGTCAGGACCCTGTTTAAACAATTTGAAAAATTGTTCTACAGCCGGAAAAAGTGTAAACTACTTTCAGTAAATCGAAAAGTTTCCGACAAGTCTTGCAAACAGTGGATTCCGGGTTAAAATTAAAAAACATCCGTTTTTTAATTTTTCCGGTAATAACAGTATGTTATCCGAAGGCAACATCTGTCATTCCGGGGAAAATCGGAAAACGGATGTTTTCCGATTTTAACCCAGAATCCACTGTTCGCAGAAGTTTTCGATCTACTACACCACTTTGTAAATACGTGACCCCTCCCGGGAAGCTGACAGGCTGATTTTACATAACCGATCAGAGTCATAAGGGGGGTCACGGACTTCCAAAGTGGTGTACTACTGACTTTTCATCTTTTATGAAAGATGCCATCAGTCATTATAAAGAAAGAATCACTTTAGTTATCTGCATTATGATAATCAGAAAAATGTTTAAGCGCACTGAAACACATTTCCGTGGTAACATTTTGATTGACAACCCGGTATATATTTTTTATATATCTTGAACTCAGTCAGAGTCAGTAGATCGAAAACTTTTTCCGAACAGCGGATTCCGGGTTAAAATTAAAAAACATCCGTTTTTTAATTTTCCCCGGAATGACAGGGTATTATCCGGCTATAAAACTGTCATTCCGGGGAAAATCGGAAGATGAATATCTTCCGATTTTAACCCGGAATCCATCGGTTTACAAAAAGTTTTCGATCTACTTACTTAGCTTGGATTATTCATAAATTTTCAAGAAAATGATTTATCCTGCTGATAAATAAGGCGATACAGAAAAATCTCTGAAAAACTCAGTTTTTCAGACACCCTTTATTTTCGGTGCCGGAATCACTTTATGAATAATTCAGGTAGAGTGAACAGCTATTAATCTGCTTTAACAGGCTTATTAAAAATTTCACTTTGACTCTTCGGTACCGTTTTTTCATTAACCAAAAAATTTTCACAGAAAGGAGTAGAATGTAATGGACGAGAGCAATGTTCCGATCCAAGAGGAGGTTCCCGGGATGAGTTCGAAAGAAATGAAGCAGTTGCTTTGGATGGGGATTGTATCCGTGTGGCTGACCATGGCGCTTATTCTGTACACAGGCTCCACGAATTACCGAGGCACGTTGAAAGTAGGACATCTGTCGGAAACGGCATCAGCCCTGACTGGAGAAGTCGCTCAGATCAGAGCCGATCTGGCATCCAACACCGCGAAGATTAATGAACTGGCTGAGAAAATACTCGGGGGACAGAAAGCAGATACTGAGTCCTTTCAAAAATTGCTTGGCGGACAACAGGAGATGACCGAGAAACTGTCATCTGATGCTGCAAAGGTGAGCCAGTCCGTTGAAAAATTACTCGAAGAACAGAAAACCGTAGTCGGAGACATTAAGAACGCCTCTGCTTATAATGTGGAAAAAACAAAGATTTTGAAAAAATTCATTGATGCCCAGACGGTGCTGCTGAACCACCTTTCCAAGGCATTTGAAAAGCCGACAGCAGACCAGTAAGTCTGTGTTCTGTGTTCTGCCGGGATGCCATCTTTTCAAAAGATGGCATATTCGTCCCTGTGAAGGATAGTGAGCGTTCCAACCTGCGCTGGCTGGGACACCGAATCTCCGCGTTCGGCAAAATTTCTGTATAACCCGTTCATTATTTGTGAAACAAGCACTGAAGTAAATTTTAGAGGTAATATCATGAAACCCGAAGATTAGGGATTTCCCAATAAATAATCTACCCGCTGCCCGTCTGACCTTAATCTTGCTCTTGCTCTTTATCAAGCAAGAGTAAGAGTAAGGGCAGGAGCAAGAGCAAGATACCGGGTATATTAATTTGGGGGAAATACCATTATTGGATGATAGGGATCGTTGCGTTTTCGATACTGTGGACGTCGTTATTCGGAATGGGTGTTTTGGGTTAAACCTTAAAATTTGAAATTCGGTGCTTCCGATTTGTTGTTTCCGGATCAGGGAATTATATAAAAAAGGGAAACCTGCGAGGTTTCGGAGTTTCGAAAACCCCGCAGGTTATACAACAGGGTCTCATGATGCGACAGCCCGTCCCGGGTAGTTATGTGATGTTCTCGCCATGTATGCCCTGCGGCAAAGCCAAGTGGATCATAATGGCGATCAGCAGGAGTGTGGCTGATACGCCTCTTATCTGCTTTTCCATTTTTCCCCTCGCAATTTATCATTGGATTATGTCCGCAACAACGGAGTGCCAAACTTACAGTTTGGCATAGCCTAAGCGAGCGCAGCGAAGCTTACGCATACAGTCCCGGTCTCAGCGGTTTCATCATTCGTTGTGACCGTGAGATCATTTAAGTTTATATGAAAGTCCCGATAAAAAATCCCCCGGCCCACCTTTACGAAAGGGGGAGTCGCGGCGGACTTTCATCATTCGTTGTGACCGTCAGGTCATGGAAGTTCCCCGGAATGGCAGTATGTTAAATCGTAAATCGTAAATTATTTCACAATATCCGCAGAATCTCTGACACTTCGGACAACATTGACTTTTTGTCCGTCATTTACACCCCGATGGCCCACCACCACCACATGCTCTCCGGCTGTAAGTCCGCTGGTGGCTTCAATCCGCCATCCTTCCTGGAGGCCGAGTTCGACGGCTCTGGAATGCACTTCTTTATCATTTACGACATAGACGATATTTTCTTCGTTTCTTGAGATAACAGCGTAAAGCGGAATCGAGAGGCTTTCCTTTATTTCTTTTTTCACGATCTCCACCCGTGTGAACATATCCGGGAGTATTTCTCCTTCGGGATTATCAAGCATAAGTTCCAGCCTGTAAAGTCTTGCCGTATCATCGGCAGTCCTGGAAAGAAAATGCTTTTTGGCGCGAAACCGCTTCTCGTTGAGAGCGTCAATTCTGACATCAAAATCCTCCAGTTTCCGGACCGCGTCTACATCAGACTCCGGGATGCCGACCACGACTTTCACCCGGTCGATCTGGAGGATTTCAGACACAGGATCTGATACAGCCAGGTATTGTCCTTTGTCAATATAGACACGGTTGATAAATCCGGAAAAGGGAGCGCGTATGGTGCAGCGTTCCAGATTGAGCGAAGCCGTATCCATTGCAGCCTTGTAATTTTCCACCTGCGCGACAGAATCATCCAGTTGTGACCGGGATGTCAGTTGTTCTTTGTGCAGCTTTCTCAGACGATTCCGCGAGGAACGCGCTGTTTCATAAGATGCTTTTGCAGAGTTAAACGCATTTCTGTAATCACGGGAGTCTAAGGTGGCAATCACATCCCCTGCCTTTACAGTATCTCCCTCCAGAACCCCTTCTTTGATCACTTTTCCGCTCACCTCTGCGAGTATCTCGAGTTTCACCCAGGGTTCGGTAGTCCCCGGCAGACTGATCCGGTCGCGTATGGGGGATGGAACCAGTTCCAGTGTCACCACATTCACATCCGGCTGCTCCTGTCCCATCTGTGCCTTCTTTTCTGCCTCAAGTTTTTCGCTTTGGGTCTGAATGCGACCCGAAAGCATTGTTACAATAAAAATGAGGAAAATGATAAGGAAAAATTTCGGCAACAGGCCCCATATGCGCCTCAGCCATTTTCGCTTGAAACTTTCTTTGTCGGAACTATTCTTATCTTTCATTTATAATCTCCTTATTTAATTTAATCTGTTAACTATAACTATTAAGTCTTTATTTTCAGTTACCTGAAATCTCGTGCAAATCTGCAATTTGAACACTTACTGATAACCCAGGATTACCTCTTTTGCAAGCATCTTCTTAAAATCTTCGATGTTCCTGCAACGGACGCGGTTCAGAGGCTTACCGAAAGGATAAACCGGATAAACCATACCATCATAACAATGTTGTGCTCAATCAGAATTAAACAGAAAAGAGAAGGAAAAAAGATGGTTATATTATATAATTTGGAAAGATATTTTAAAGGAATAATGTTTTGAAACCTTCGAGGTTTTGAAAACCTCGCAGGTCTGGCAGATACCCGCTTCCTCAGAAATCCGTGTCCGTTTTTATTGGACACGAATTTTTAGGACCACCCGGAAAATAATATACCCGATGCTGATCCGCCGTATGGGATACGCACGGATTTCATTTTGAAAATGACCCGTGTTCATCCGTGTCCTTAAAACCTCGGGCAGGTTATTGCTCGGAAATAATATAGGATAAACACGGATTTCATTAGGAATTCCGAATAAATAAAATAATATACCCGGTTCGGGAAACGGTTCCCTCTCCTGCCCGGTTTCGGACTGACAAATCAGCGGCGGAATTTGTCAATCCCCCGCGAGCAGCAACGGGTATTTTATTTTTTGGGAAATCCTTTAACAGGGTAAATACAATTTTTTCCCAAGGCGGCGATACTGATCCTGGGATAGATTATTTAACCCGGGCTATTACGCATCACGTTTCACGTTTCACGTTTCACGCATCAGGTTTCACGTTTCACGCTTCACGCATCACGTTTCACGCATCACATCTCATAAAACGCTACCACAGGATCACGCATAATCAGTTCAATCGCGTTTTCGGCGTTTTCGGCAGCTTCGGGAAAAACATTGTAAAGCCCCCGGATATGCCTGAGGTTATCTGCTGTCCGAAGAATCAGCATGGCAAGATTCCCTTCGGCCATTTCGGAAAGAGCGAAAACATCCTTCCATTCCCGGCCCTCGGCCCAGGCATAAATGGTGACAGCCGGCCGCAGAGACAGGGGACGAATTTCAAATCCCCTCAGCAGCATATGTTCTGCAAAAGGTCTCAGGCCCTTCCTGATTTTAATCATGGATTTCAAAAGCTTTTCAGGTATGAGCGCGTCATCAATCCTGTCATCTTCCTGCTCGCTTACAAAGGACGCGATAATCGCGGCAAGCAGAACAGGATCAGATTCGGGAAATATGTCGGCCCTGAACCCCTCGGCGATCATCAGGGGCTGATCCACCCTAAGCTGAGATGCCCATATCCCGTCATGGGTCAGTTCCCCGCCTTCCATGACATACCCGGTTTCTTTCAGGAAATCAAAATGCTTCATAAAATCCCGCCACAGGTATTTGTGCTCATTTCCTATCATCCGCTGGGCTTTCCTTTTCTTCTTTCCATTCAGGATCATGTAGGTGGCAAATGATCTTTTCAGAAGCTCTTCAATCTTGTCAGGTGTATGGGAAAGCAGCAGATTCAGCACCATGGAAAAATTGATCCGGATCTGGCTCAGCACATGGGAAGGCGGGGAATTGATAAGCCCTGCGATCAGGCCGATGTCCATGAATTTCCCGGGAACCGCGACCGCGAATCCTATATTATCCATGCCCCGCCGTCCTGCCCGCCCCGTCATCTGGTGGAACTCTGTGGAACTCAGGGGGACAAATTCCCTGCCGTTGAATCTGTCCGAGTTAAGGAAAGCTATTGTCCTGGCAGGAAAATTTACCCCGGCCGCTACAGTGGAGGTTGCAAAAACCGCATTCAGAAGCCCCTCTGTCATGAGGGTTTCGATAAGCAGTTTCCATGCAGGCAACTGGCCGCTGTGGTGAGATCCTACTCCCATATTCCTCAGATGTCTCAGGTGACGGTGTTGTGCAATATGTACACTGTTTTCAGTAAGCTCTTTAATTCTGGCGATGCGTTCCGCTTTCCGGTCCGGATCATCATCCGTGAGTTTGTTTTCACAGAGGGTCAGGGCTTTATCACAGTCCCGCCGTGATTTCAGAAAGAATATTGCGGGAAGAAGGTTATATTTTTTCAGCACCTCCGACATTTCCCCCAAGGGCGGGAGGTTTCGCGACGGGGCGAGGAGAGGGGGAAGCTTTTCATTAGTGTATGCCTTGACCTTTTTATAAACCTTTGTCTTTCCAGGACCGGTTTTTGCCATAAGGGGGAGAAGAGTTCCCGAAGGATGAAAAAAAAGAGGAAAAAGCGGCACGGGCCGCTCTGTCTCTTCAATGACGATGCACGATTTTGAGCGTATTGTTGAAAGCCAGTCCGCGATCTGATACCCGTTACCGATGGTGGCAGAAAGCATCAGGAGCGGTATCCGTATGGGCAGATAAATCATGATTTCTTCCCAGACAACCCCCCGGTCTTCATCTCCCAGGAAATGGGCTTCATCCAGGATCACAAAATCTGTATCCAGATCCTTGCCCTGATGCATGGAATCGTACAACTGGTTACGAAGGATCTCGGTAGTCCCCACGATGACAGGGGCATCAGAATTTTCCTTCCGGTCACCGGTCAGAATGCCCACATTTTCCGGGCCGAATTGTCTTGAAAATTCAAAATATTTTGAATTGGTAAGGGCTTTTAAAGGGGAAGCATACCATGATTTTCCACCTTGTCCCCATATACGGGCAATTGCCTGTTCTGCAATCCAGGTTTTTCCCGAACCTGTGGGGGCTGAAACCAGGCAATCCCCTTTCTCAACTGCTGAAATGGCTTCCAATTGAAAGGGGTCCGGTTTAAAGGGCTTTTTTTCAGGCACACCGATGGATGCAAAAACCTTTTTCAATCCCGCGTCCGCTCCGGGTCTGATTGTAAGAATTTTCGGCTTGTCTGACCGCTTTCCGCGGCGTCTTGGTTTCGGAGCTGTGTTTTTTTGTCCTCCGGACGATTTCAGCCGGATCTGGCGCTTGTCTGATTGGGGAGGTCTTCTTTGCATGATGGTTATAACCTGGTAATCATTTCAGTGACCACGGTTTTGGCCCGTGAATCTGTATCAAAAGGAGAGACGCCGTTCAGATCCGCCTCAATCAGCTTGTCATCAAAAGGAAGAAAGCCGAGAAATTCAAAATCCGGCAGATGGTTTCGCAGGAATTCCTCATCCCTGGTACCCCGGATTTTGTTACCCACAACAGCAATATTACTCAGCCGGATTTCAGATGCAAGCTTTCGGATGTGACCGGCAGTTTCGATGCTGCGGCGGCCCGGTTCCACCACCACAATCAGTTTATTAACCGCACTGGCAGTTGCCCTGCCAAGATGTTCAATACCCGCTTCCATATCCATGATCACCACTTCATCCCTTGAAAGGGCAATATGGGTTACCAGTGCCTTTAAAAGTGTACTTTCCGGGCATATACACCCCCCCCCTCCTTTTTTTACTCCCCCGAGGCGCATTAGCTTGATATTGCCAAGTTTTTCGGATAATGTATCTGGAAGATCATCCACTTTGGGATTCATTTTAAAAAAACTGCCGATGCTTCCGGGCCTGGCTTCGGTTCTTTCAAAAATAAGTTCTTTCATTTCGGAAATCGGTGTGATCTTATCAGCGTTCTCAATGCCGACCGCTGCCGCAAGATTTGCATCCGGGTCAGCGTCAATAGCAAGAACATGCTTTCCCTGTTCATTCAGTGTCCGTATCAGAAGTGCGGAAAATGTCGTTTTACCGACGCCTCCCTTACCGCTTACTGCCAGTTTCATTCGTAAATCCTTTCTGTAAAATGGTATAGCTTTGACAAATGTGGGGACAATACACCGTCCCTGGGAACCATGCATCCAGGTTTCCCCGTACACAACTCACAGCCCGGATGCCCCATTTTTTTGCTTCGGACGGATACCGCCTCACCGGAACCGGGGCTCAATCCGGACAGAAATTTCAGCCATCATCGCGATATTCTCCGATTATCTGAAAGTAATGGCATTTAAATTAATTAACTCATCTGTCCGATCAGATCAACAACAAAATTAAAAATGAGGTGAAAATCTGTCAACGCCGGCGGCAGTATCGGGCTGGAAATGGTGATGGGAAACGGGGCCTGCTGGTGGAATTCGGACAGTTTCCTCATGGAACTGAAACTGCGGGATAAGCATTCGGAAAAGGGCCGGAACAGATTGCCCACTACCTGAGCCGCCTGGAAATGGATCACGGGTATTTCATTCTGTTCGAGATAAACCCGTGGGAAAAATGCATCTATCGGAAAGAAACGGAACAGGATGGTAAAAAAATCAGCCTGATCGGCATGTAATCAGAAACAGGAAAATATTCTGATTATAACGGATTTAGGGGAGGCACTTTCCCGGCACTTTCCTGTCCCGGAGGGACACCTGAAAACAGCCCGGCAATTCATTGCCGGGGTAAGGCATCAGCATCTTCCTGAGTCCCGGAGGGACGACTGAATCAGTCGTCCCTCCGGGACTCCCGCAGGCTGCGGGGGCCTTGTCGGCAATGAATTGCCGGGCTGTTTTCAGATGTCCCTCCCCGAAATCCGTTATAATCAGGAAATATTGTAGCTGTTAGCCTTTAGCTGTTAGCCTTTACTGGTATATTGACAAGTCTGTCAGGACGTGGTACAGGGATTTTATCGCAGAACAGATGAATCTCTTCAGACCGAAGTTTCCAATGCCGTATATAATAAGGAGGCTATTGTCATGGAACTTTTTGAATTAGATAATATTATCAGTGAATTCCCGCCTCAGATGCAGGTTCCGGTACGGCATCTGACTGCATGGCTGCATGCAAATCAGAGTATCTCGCGGGAAGATTTTTCGGAATTAAAGCTGGCCATACAGGACCTGACCGTAGCGCAGGCCCACACGGATCAGAAGGTCAGTGACCTTGCAGAAGCCCAGGAGCGTACCGACCAGAAAGTTCAGAACCTTGCAGGAGCTATGCAGAGGCTTGCAGAAGCCCAGGAGCGTACCGAGCAGAAAGTTCAGAACCTTGCAGAAGCTCAGGAGCGCACCGAACAGAAAGTTCAGAGGCTTGCAGAAGCCCAGGAGCGTACCGACCAGAAAGTTCAGAACCTTGCAGGAGCTATGCAGAGGCTTGCAGAAGCCCAGGAGCGTACCGAGCAGAAAGTTCAGAACCTTGCAGAAGCCCAGGAGCGTACCGAGCAGACTCTGTCAGATAAGATCGCGGCGCTGGGCGGACGATGGGGAATCTGCAACGAAATAACTTTCCGTTCGACCATCCGGGGACTGCTGAAAAATATGGAAGGCATAACAGTGGAGGAAGGCTTTTACGGGGGCCGGCAGGTGGATGTGATCATCCGTAACGGGGAACATATCATGCTTGAAATCACCTCCCGGATGAATTCGAAGGATATTAAAAAGTTATATTGTTCAGCGGATGATTATCGCGACAAAACAGGTACGGAGCCTAAACTGATGGTCGCAGCCACCTACATTCCCCCGATAGTGATGCGTAAAATCATAGGGCTTGAACGGCCTATTGAGATTTTCAGCTATGGTTCGGAAGATGAAGAGTAAAAATTCCGTTTCGCTATACGGATCAGCGATAAAAAAGGGGCATTTGTGCGTTATGCGTGAGGGGACATCAGACCTGCGAGGTTTACGAAACCTCGCAGGTCTTTCAAGGTGCGCCTGTTTTGAAAGGCAATAAAATGAAAAAAATCTTACTGTTTATCATAATCCTGGCAACAACCTGCATATCCGCAGAAGCAGCTTACATCAGCGGAGATATGGTTACTTCGGATCTCTGGATCAGGGCAGTTATCCACACTGAGGAAAAGGGCCCCGTTGAAGCAATCTGGCAGCAGGGCGGTGAAGACATCACCGAGTCAGGAGATCGTGTGATCTGGGGATATTTTCATGCCAGTTCCGAAGATGTCACCTGGGGAAGCAGTCAGAATCCGGATGTTTTCGTTAAAATCTGGTTTGATCATTCAGACCGACTGGACGTCAATTTTTTCCATGTATCCGCACCGGATATAGAAGTATATTCGGATTACCCATACGACGGCATAGCGGATGAACAGGGAACAACGACCACATCCAGACGATACATTCGGCATGGTTATAAAAACGGCGAAAGCCATATGAGCGAGAATTATGAAGACGGGGAGCCGCCCCCGGGATACTGGGTCAGTGGCAGCCCGTCCGGATATTTTACCGGCGGAGACCTCAGAATAGGTGCGGTCATTCATACTGAGGAAAAGGGAGCCATTGAGGCCGTATGGTATAAAGGGGGGAAAGATACGACCCTTCGGGGCGACAGGGTCATATGGGGGTATTTTTATGCCAATCCGAATGAGGTGACCTGGGGAAGCACAGACAACCCCGACCTATTTGTGAAAATATGGTTTGATGTGACCGGAAGAGTAGATGTCAATTTTTTTCACGTTTCCGTGCCGGACATTGAAACCTATTCTGACCTCTTCACTAAGGGATTTTATGATAAAAGCGGGACAACAATCCTGAGCAACAGATATATCAGGCAGGTGTATCGCACAGACCCGCCCTCCGAGTGTTCCGCAGAAGATGTGAACGAATTTGTTTATGATGCAATGACAGATACCTATCTGTGGTATGACAAGGTTCCCCAGGCAGATTACACCGCGTATGATTCGCCCGAAGCCCTGTTAAAACATCTCCGTTATAATGAATTGGACAAATGGAGTTATCTCACGCCCACAGAGGAGTACTACGCCTATTTCATAAGCGGTAAATATATCGGCCCGGGATTTGCCCTGGAGTATGACAGTAACGGGTATTGCCGCATAAAATCCGTTCACAGGAACTCCCCTGCTGAGGCGGCAGGTCTTAAGCGGACAGATAAAGTGATTGAAATCAATGAGAAAACAATAGAGGAAATCGAACAAGACAACCTATGGGGGACCATCCTCGGCCAGAATCTTCCGGGCACAAAGATCCGGCTGAAAGTTGAAGATACAGAAGGCATTGTCAGGGAGCTTACCCTGGTACAGGACTGGATAGCGATTAATGCGATTTCAGATTATGATATACTGAATTATAACGGACTGAAGATAGGTTACCTGGTATTTGACACATTTATCGAGGCTGCCAGGGAGGAACTGGATTCTGTGTTCGGTTATTTTAAATGGAATGATATTGACGAACTGATCCTGGATCTCAGGTATAATGGCGGAGGAGAGGTTTCCGTTGCCCGGCATCTGGCGGGTCTGATTGCAGGGAGTCGCACAGACGGAGAAATCTTTGCAAGATATATTCATAATGATAAGTATGAATATCTGAACGGTGCGGAGTATTTTGAAAAACCGGGAAAAAATGCCCTGAATATGGACAGGGTTTTCTTTATTACCACCGGGGCAAGCTGCTCTGCGACCGAACTGGTGATGAACAGCCTGAGGCCCTTTATAGACGTTATCCCGGTGGGCGATACGACATGCGGCAAGCCAGTGGGAATGTACGGGGATGATTTTTGTGATATGCACATCAACCCGGTTGAATTCAGGGTAACAAATGCGGATGACGAAGGTGATTATTTTGAAGGCATTCCTCCTGCCTGTTATGCAGAAGATGACCTTACACGGCTGTTCGGAGATATGGAAGAAGATTCTCTGAAAGAAGCCCTGTACTATATTGCCAATGGCTCCTGCCTGGGAGATGAGGAGCAGCAGTACAGCGTCCGTGAGACCGGGAAGCAGTATAACGCTGCAATTCGCTCCTATAGTTCCAAAAGAGAAGCCGGTATCTTTTACGACAGGAACGCCCTCCTGAAAAAACCGAAGCTCTTTAAGAAAACTCAGGAGTAAAGCCCGAAAAAATAATTGGGAAAAAAATCCCCTGGCGCCCTTTACGAAAGGGGGACTCGTGCGGTCATGGAAGTTCCCAAGAAATAAAATACCCGTTGTTGCTCGCGGGGATTGGCAAATCCCCCGCCGCGCTGGTTCGGATTTGTCAATCCGAACCGTGCAGGAGAGGGCGTTTCCCGAACCGGGTATATTATATTATTTATTCGGAGTTCCCTTAATCCTTTATTCCTTCCGTGTCAGCGACTCTGATATTTATTTAATTCCTTTTCATAGGTCAGTTCGTCAGAAGTTGTATTATCTTTTATTTCGGGATTCCTCATTGCAATTTTTAGGTTATATTCTTTTTCCGATATCTTTCATATCAGCATAAAGGCAGCTGACACTCCGGGTTCGCAGTTCCGCCTTCGGCAACCGCGAACCGGAAAATGAAGGACGCTCTCTTTTTTTCGTTGCTGACATACTCAACAGATACTTACCAAAACGGAGGCAGTCAGGAAAGAGCGGTTTATCTCATCCGCTACCCCGCGGACAATACCGATCCCCGGCCAAGGCATAATTATGCGATGACTGATTCCCGGCCAGGGACCCCGGAATTACGAGTTTCTCAAATATGTAAAGTCATCAGTTTACAGCTATAGGCAAAAAATATGCCGAACGGTATTGCCCAATTTTCATGAAAATTTCCCTTTCTGTTATATCAGTTTTTTTGTTGACAGGCTCGAAACAGCCTGCTATCTTCAATAAAAATAATTATTTCCTTTGATCATCAGAATCAATACGGTCATGTACTGCATCCTCAGGATTTGCGTTGAAAGCCTGATCCGGGCTTCAACCTGATGATAACTTTTAACCTGAAACATTTTAATAAAGGAGGTGCGATTATGGAAGGATTTAAGAAAATTCTGTCCCCTGTTCAGCTTTCGCAAATTTCAGCGAAAAGTGTTCCATATGTTACGCTGCTGGCAAAGCAATTTCAGGCAGATATCCATTTGGTGTATGTGGCCCGTGTGTTTGACCCTTACATAAAGGTCTATGTGTCAAAGGATTCTGTCTCAAAGTTTCAAAGCGAGTTGGCAGAAGGTGCCCAAAAGCGGCTGCTGGAATTCAAGGAGAAGTATTACAAGGATTTTCCCGAAATCAGAACATCGGTGGTCTCCGGAGATATATCAGAGGAGATATTGAACTATGTCGAATCTAACGGGATCGACCTGGTAGTCATGGGAACCAATACAAGGAAAGGGGTTGACAAAGTCATCTTCGGTTCTGTCGCGGAAAAGGTGGTCCGGCTATCTCCTGTTCCTATTTTCCTGGTGAAAACACATGAATAAGGGATTAGTAAAAAATAACTTGCCAATCCTGCAGCACGAATTTGCAATTCACCGCTATCCGGTTTACAAAATCGCATTACGGGAAATTGTATCGGGTAAATTATTTATTTGAAACTCCCTGGGGATGAATTATGATCCGGGAAGCTTGCCATGATCATCCCATAGGATTATTCGAAAGATGAAAACCGGACTTCTTTCATCTGACAGTCAGTAAAATAAAAAACCATCTGCTTTAAGAATATGTTTCCAGAGTCCGGATCCGCTTGTCTGAATCCGACAAGACCGGAATCTTTTCTTAAACACTGTGAAAAACGGAAGGAAAAAATTATGACCGGCAAACGGGAAAGGCGAGAGCCTTTTATCTGGGAATCCGTTATATCGCTTCTCGCGCTGATTATTCCGATCAGTCTGGCGATAGTGAAATATGAAACCGATACACATATTCCGATTCTTCTGGGAGTCCTTGTGGCTGCATTGATCGGACTCAGAGCAGGATTCACCTGGGAGGAAATTCAGGACGGAATGCTCAAAGGAATTGCAAATTCGCTGCAAGCCATTGTGATCCTCTGCATCATCGGCATCCTGATCGGAATATGGATACTGAGCGGTGTGGTTCCGACAATGCTCTACTACGGCTTGAAAATTATGCACCCGAGCATCTTTCTGCCTGCCACACTCATCATCTGTTCCATCACCTCCCTGGCCACCGGAACCTCATGGGGTACCACCGGGACCATCGGTATCGCGCTGATCGGCATCGGCCAGGGGCTGGGGTTCCCGCTGCCTGTGGTCGGAGGCGCGGTCATTTCCGGGGCATACTTCGGGGATAAAATGTCGCCGTTGTCAGACACCACAAACCTTGCTCCGGCAATGGTCGGCACGGATCTTTACACGCACATCAAGCACATGACTTATACCACTGGCGTAGCTTATGGGATCACGCTGGTGCTGGATACCGTCCTGGGATTTTTTTACGGGGGCGGGGCCGCGGATGTCGAGAACATAAACCAGATTCTGACCGGGATATCCGGGCAGTTCGCTATCAATCCCCTGCTGCTCCTTCCGCCTGTTGTTGTTATGGTACTGGCCATTAAGAGAATTCCTGCCATTCCCGGAATCACAATGGGCATTCTTTCTGCCGCGCTCCTGGGTATCCTGTTCCAGGGGAACGGTTTCGGCGATCTGCTCACAGCCGGTTTCGGCGGTTATACCAGCAGTTCCGGTGTGGAAGCGGTGGACAGCCTGCTGACAAAGGGCGGTATGGATTCCATGTCCTATACCATACTGATAATTGTCGTTGCCATGATGTTCGGCGGAATCATGGAAAATACCAACCAGTTGAAAGTCATCGTGGACGGGGTTCTGAAAAAGGCGGAATCCGCGGGTTCCCTGATCACGGCAACCATTCTGACAGCAATAGCGTCCAATCTGGTTCTCTGTGAACAGTATATGTCCATCGTGATGAGCGCAAGGATGTATTCCCAGGCATTCCGTGAAAAGGGGCTTCATCCCAAGAACCTGTCGCGCGCAGTCGAGGACAGCGCAACAGTAACTGCATGTCTTGTTCCGTGGAACAGCGGCGGCGCGTACCAGTCAGCTACCCTGGGCGTGGCAACTTTTGCGTATCTGCCGTTTGCCTTCTTCAACTGGCTGTGTCCCATTGTTTCCATAGTTTTCGGCTGGCTGGGGATCACCATTGATCCCATTGACGAAGAGACAAAAATGCGTCTCGAATCGGAAAATGAGCAGACAAAACCCGGGGAGGAGGCCGAAGATGATGAATAAAGGGATGATAACGGGATTTGCTCTGATCGGGGTGATGCTGATGAGTATTTTCGCATCATCCGCATTCGGAGCGGATATCGAACTCTCGGAGGATTCCACGCTTGAGGGGATCCTGAAAAGAGGAAAACTCCGGATCGGTCTCGAAGTCGGCTACATGCCTTTTGAAATGCTTGATAAAAGAGGCGGACTCCGCCAGAGAACAGTGCGTCACGGCGGTGTGCGCCGCGGGGGGCAGCAGTTGAATATCATCGGCTTTGATATTGACATGGGAAGGGAGATGGCTAAGGAACTGGGGGTTCAGTTTGTTCCGGTGGATACAGTGTGGCCCAGCATTATTCCCGCGCTGAACGTGGGACGATTCGATATAATCATGGGCGGCATGTCTGTGACAGAGGTGCGAAAGCTGAAGGTTGACTTTGCGGACCCCTTTATGACCATAGGACAGACCGTTCTGCTGAACAAAAAACACCGGGGGAAGGTCACATCGTATAAGGATCTGAATGCCCCTGAATTCATCGTGACCTCCAAGCCGGGAACCACCGGCGAGGAGGCCGTGATGAAATTTATCCCGGAATGCACTTACAAGCCATTCGGTACTGAAACAGCCGGAGCGGACGAGGTGCTGAACGGTAATGCGGATGCGTTTGTATATGACTTGCCGTTCAACGCTGTTTTCACGGCCATGCACGGAACAGGGAAACTGGTCTTTCTTGACAAGCCTTTTACTACTGAACCGATTGCCTGGGCCATCCGGAAGGATGATCCGGACTTCCTCAACTGGCTGAACAAGTTTCTCAAGGAGATAAAAGCAGACGGACGCTTTGAAAAGCTCTATGACAAGTGGTTCAGGAACACAGACTGGTTCAGACATGTTCGGTAATGGGGGATAATTGACAGTTCCCGCGTCAGACCTCCGGGGTTTTCAAAAACCTCGGAGGTCTGATGCCCGATCCGACCCTGATTATGAATTCAGGGCTTAACATACTGATTCCGACTTTGGCATCACTCATCATTCGGTTAATCAAAACCGACTTTTAATAGTTCCCAGACTCCGCCTGGGAACGCAGATTCATAGGAAAAACAGATGATAAAGGATGATCTTGCACGCTGCATGGAAGACTTGGAACTCAGGAGCCATACATACAAAGCCCATGTCAGCGGCATTCAGCCAGTACCCTGTTTTGTGAGGTTTTACCCGGGCTTCTCTCAGAAACCTTCCCACACTGTCCGGCGATATCGTTTCCACTATCTCCCTGTTCACCGCCTCCAAAGACAAAACGTATTAAAATAATTCAGAAAGATTAGTATCACATGCTTACTCACAGAACAACATACCGAGTCATCTACGGCGATACAGACAGCATGGGAATCGCCTATAATGCAAACTACCTTCGATGGTTTGAAATCGGACGTTCGGAAATGTTTCGGTCCCTCGGACTCCCTTATAAGGAGATAGAGGCAAGAGGTTTTTTCCTGCCCCTCTCCGAGGTTCACTGCAAGTTCATATCGCCGGCAAAATATGACGATCTCCTGATTATCGAGGCATCACTGGATCCCGGGGTGCGGGGAGGAATAAAATTCGATTATTGCATATACAGCGAGGATGAGAAGAATATTCTTGCCAAAGGTTACACAAAGCATGCGTGCCTGGATCGGAGCGGGAAAGTGGTGCGGCCGCCTGAATTCCTGAAGGATATTATTATTTCTGAATGACATATGCCGGTCATCCGCTCCGCTCCCGTCGGATTGACAAATCCGAAGCCCCGCATATGCGGGGGATTTGCCAATCCCCCGCGAGCAACGAGGGAGCAACGGGTTCTCTGTTCCGGTCAGCAGGGCCCTTTCCGGCCAACATGGCCCCTTTCCGCTCGGTTCGGATTGGCAAATCCGAAGCCCCGCATATGCGGGGGATTTGCCAATCCTCGCGAGCATGTAAGGGCAAGTAATTATCCCGCATCTCAGTTCCCCGTATCAACAAACATCGGCGCCACCAGGACGCCTGTCTCCTCATCCGTATGAATCTTCTCATATTTCTCCCGGTTGGCGTCGTCAATATATTCCACGAAAAAGACCAGCGATACTTCCGCAAGTCCGAGCTGTTTCCCGTAACCTGCCGCCTGAGCCAGTGCCTCGTGATATCCGGTTTCATCCGTATAGGATTTAAGCTCAATGACATAAATCTGCCCTGCGTATCGTATAATGATATCGGCCTTCCCGTTGCCTGTCGGGAATTCGGGCCATACCCTCGCATGTCTCGTTTCCAGGAAGTCGCACAGGAAGCGGTACAGGTTGAAATGGAACACTGCCTCGAATATCCTCAGATCCTTCCGCCTCGGCGCGTCTTTCAGCAGCCAGTCGCGGTTCTTTTTCAGATGAGCCTCGTGCCTGCGTATCAGGTTCCGGATGTTCAGGCCGTCACCGCAGAAGGTGTCGCTCATATCCTCGAAAGGTTCGTGAATTTTTCCCATATATCCGAACAGTTCACGGGCAAAGCAGTTGAACAGCCGCCTCTGGACAAACGAAGATGAAAACCTGACATAACTCTCCGTTTCCCCGGCTTCTTCCCTGTCAATCACGCCGTTCATGTAAAGAAAGCCGATATCAGGGTCATCATATGCGAATCTGATTTTCCTGTCGGTTCTGAACAGCCCGAGAACCAGGTTTTTATAAGGTTCCTGTCTGGCTTTGCTGATGATATTCAGGATGTTGTTGTTGGGAAGCACATCCGTGGCAAGCGCGAAAACTTTTTCGAAGTCGTCATTGTTCACAGGTCTGTCAGATGGCGGTTTGTAATTTTCGACCCCTTCGGTGAGAAGTTCCCCGAACCAGCAGGTCAGCCCCGGCTGTCCGAGGGTTTCTCCGAACAGTTGCCTGATCACTTCCTGATCAATCTTCTGCCCGCTTTCCTCCTGGTACCGTGCGAACATCTCATTCACCTCGTCATAAGTCAGGTTGGGAATGCGGAGGCTTCTCTGGACATTGAAGGGCGACCCGCTCACATTTTCAATCCCGAGAACGCTTCTCACTCCGATCAGGGCAAGACCGTGAAGCAGGCAGGTTTTTTCGCCGGAGGGTTTCTCAGCCTCGTTCTGTCTCCCGATATATATATCCCTGAATTCGTTTGCAAACTTGTTTATGAAGTCCTCGCGGAGCGCGTCGAACTCGTCGAGAATCAGTATCAGCGGCTTTTCAAAGTACTCTCCTGTGAAAACGTCCGCCAGATTTTTCCACGAATCCGTCTCCGGAAGCTTCCTGTCAAACCATTGTCCGAGTTTTTTCACAAGAACTTCCAGAACCCCCGCGTCTGTTTTTTCTGTTTTTGCGGACTGCATACTGATGATCGCTACTTCGAACTCCCCCTGCTTCCTGATTTTCCTGACAATCTGCTGCATCACCCAGGTCTTTCCTGTCTGCCGCGGAGCCCAGACTGTGATGTAATGACCGCCTTCTTCGGGGATTTCCCCGATAAGCTGGGTAAAGGCTCTGTCAAGCAGTTCTTTCCTGGGAGCGTAATAATGGATTTTTGTGTTTACGGGGCCGTAAGATGAAAATTTTCTCATGGCAGGTTCTCCTTTCTGTTTTGAAAAACGTATATTCCCGGCAGGTTGAAAATCCAGCCCTTCCGCTCGGTTCGGCTTGGCTCAGTCGAACGATTGGCAAATCCGAACCCGAACAGGCGGGAGAGTTCTTTCCATGAGCGGATTTCCGGCAGATCTTTTTCAAACCACTCTTCCAGCCTTGTGACAAACAGTTCCAGAACCCCCGCGTCCGTTTTTTCTGTCTTTGCGGACTGCATACTTATGATCGCTACTTCGAACTCCCCCTGCTCCCTGATCTTCCTGACAATCTGCTGCATCACCCAGGTTTTTCCTGTCTGCCGCGGGGCCCAGACTGTTATGTAATGACCGCCTTTTTCAGGATTTTTTCATAGGAGCTGCCCGAAGGCTCTGTCAAGCAGTTCTTTCCGGGGGCATAGTAATGAAGGTCTTTGTCAACGGGGCCGTAAGATGAAAATTTTCTCATGGCTCGTTCTCCTTTCTGTTTTGAAAAACGTGTATTTCCGGCAGGTTGAAAATCAGGCCCTTCCGCTCGGTTCGGCTTCGGCGTGGCTCAGTCGAACGATTGGCAAATCCGAACCTGCACAGGCGGGGGATTTGCCAATCCCCCGCGAGCATATAAGAAGCTTATAGTAAGAAGCATATAATAAGTGCGGAGAAGGTTCCCCCGCTTCAGTAAGCGGTTACAGAATTTCCCGATCTGCTGATTCTGACTGTATATCACATATGAATTTTTTTGTAAACAGAAGGTTCGGGTCAGGCAACGGGTTCGGCTTCGGCGTGAGCTCAGAGCTCAGTCGGACGGTTGACAAATCCGAACCCCCGCACATGCGGGGGATTTGCCAATCCCCCGCGAGCAGCATGTAAGGGTCGGGTAAAAATCAAAATGATATTATAACTCGCAAATGCTGTCCCTTATAAACATCT
>JAUCGG010000111.1 GCA_030378015.1 Desulfococcaceae bacterium HSG8 | reverse complement strand
AAAAATATTGAAATATGATGTTCCCTTGTCCGAAAATATGAAAATACTGCAATCTGCGATTTTCAGAAATTTATAATGTTATCAGATTGTTAAAAAATAACAGCTCCGAATGGTTATAAAAACAAATTAAAATCGGTTCTTATAAGAAATTATAATGTATGCGATTGAGTTTGAAACAAAAATTATTGACGGAACCGTCAGAATACCGACTACACCACTTTGAAAGTTCGTGACCCCTCCGGCTCTTAATAAATTTAAAGGGTTAACCCCCGGTACAGGGGGTCACAGACTTCCAAAGTGCTGTACTGCAGACTACCAGAAGCGACTCTCCGAACATGTGAAGGTAATTATTCTGATGAAAGATCAGGAGAGTGAAATCCGATTCCTGCCAAAACCAAAACTCACATCCAATCCTATCAAGGTAGATAAAATTATCCTGCCTTCAAGAGAGGAACTTCATGCCAGATAGAATTTTTGTAGATACAAACATCTTTATTTACGCACATTTGGAGGAAAATAGAAATTATAAAAACCAGATCGCTTCGGAACTGCTGAACAGTCTGGATGCCCAACTTATTGTAAGTGTTCAGGTTATGAACGAATATTACAACGTGATGCTCAGAAACAAAATAGAGGATGAACTTATCCGGGAAAAGCTGAATATTATTGCGTTCTTCGTATATTTTCACATCAGGCTGCGCCTCAGTTGAAACAGTTGGCGTTCCCCACCGACGAAGCCGTGAATGAGGCGTTGCGGCTTGTCATACGGATATCGGAAATTTCTGGCAAATACGAAGCGAACGTATCAGTTATCTGAATCATATTGAGGCATCAACTTAATAATTTCTGAGAACAACTATAATGGAGTTACCATGACGGAAAAAATGCAGACACAGCAATTTACAAGCGCGCACAGTTTATATACGCTTTACGAAACATTGCCTGATGAAACTCAGCAGATATTTTTGCAGGAACTGTTAACAAAGCAAGCTGAAAAGATAGCATTCTGTTCAGCGTATAAGAAAGCCAAAAAAGAAAACGATTTTTTAGCCGAGGCACAGTCAAATTTTCAGGACCTGTTTGGTCTTTTAACCGCATCAGAAAGCGCATCGGTTGAGGATATGCAACAGGCTGTTTTACAACGGGCAAAGGAAGATTTTTATGATTGCAGTTGATACCAATGTCTTAGTGCGGGTGCTGATTAATGATCCGGGTGCAGAAGGCCAATGCCGGTTTAGTGAATTCATACAGTGATGTGTGGGTTTCAAAGATTGTTTTAACAGAAACTGTCTGGGTTTTGGAAAGTGTCTATCAGTTCGGCAAAGAACAGATTATTCTGGTGCTGGAAAAATTGATTCGGCATGTTCATTTGGAAAATGCCGAAATATTGGATAATGTCTTAACGGTGTTCAACGCGGGCAATGCAGGATTTGCAGATTGTCTGATTTTAAATGATGCACAGCGCAGGCAGTTGGTTTTATACACTTTTGACCGTAAATTGTCGCGGTTGCATGGGGCAAAACGTGTGGAGAGTGAGCCATGAGTGAGTGGAAGGGATGTACCCAACTGGAGAGTCAAATTTTTTACAGACAGCCTTTTGCAAAGACTGCTTCCTGAACAGGAGCAGAAACATCTGGGATAACCAGACAATAACAGAGGATGGTTATTATGAATGCAGTAGCCTATTCAAATTTCAGAAAAAATTCTGCTGATATAATGGGAAATATGTGAAGATCATGATCCGGTAATTATTACCCGTGAAAATTTAAAACCGATTGTGATGATATCTCTTGAGGACTACAATGCCATTGAGGAAACAATGTATTTATTACGCAGCCCTGCCAATGCCGCCCAGTTACATGCCAGCATTGCTGAATTTGAAGCCGGTAATTATAACATACGGGAAATGATTGACAATGATTGCATGGACTGATCGGGCCTGGAACGAATACCTGCACCGGCAGAAACATGACAAAAAAGTTGTCAAACGGATCAATAAGCTGATACAGGACATTAAACGTCATCCTCTGAAGAAGGTATTGGCAAACCGGAAGCACTTCGTTTTGATTTATCAGGAAAATGGTCGCGCAGAATTAATCAGGAGCATAGACTGGTATATCAGGTGATTGATGAGATGGCAGTGATTTTTCAGTGTCGTTATCATTATTAATTATCAATAAAAAAGCAGAGTTAAGATCGGGATATTTATGACCATGACTTATAATTCGGGCAGATGTCAGAAGCACCGGCAGGTCAGAAGCCCAGTTAAGCCCCGTAGTACACCAACTCGTAAATTCGCCCCCTATTATATAAGAGAGGGGACGAACTTATGATTTGCTGTAGTAGGGCGGCATATTTGTAGCACCGGCAGGCCCGAAGCCCAGTTAAACCCTGTAGAGGTGGCATATTTGTAGCACCGGCAGGTCCGAAGCCCAGTTAAGCCCCGTAGGGTGACATATTTGTAGCACTGGCAGGTCCGAAGCCCAGTTAATAAGCCCCCGTAGGGTGACATATTTGTAGCACCAGTTAAGCCCCGTAGGTGGTGGCATATTTGTAGCACCAGTTAAGCCCCGTAGGTGGCATATTTGTAGCACCTGTAAAAGGAGATTTACTGATGAGATGGATAGAAATATGTAAAAAGTATAAAGATAAGTGGGTACTTATAGATGATGTTCACATTGATGAGGAAAATATGAATATTTCAGAGGGAACTGTCTTATATCATAATCCGAATAAAGAACAGGTCTATAAAAAAGCATTGGAGCTGAGACCGAAGAAATTCGCCGTTGAATATACCGGTGACTTACCGGAAGATCTGGTTTTCATGTTATGAAAATTTACAAGACACTCAAACTGGGCAATCTGATGGCAGTAAGGGCTTATGTGAAAGGACCGGAGGGTGAGGCTCATGTTAAGCTGCTGGTTGATACCGGTTCCACTTATACGATAATAGCCCAGGAAATTTTGGAATTAATCGGTTGCCCGCCGGCATTATGGAATAAACGCCGACGAGTTTCAACAGCAAGCGGGATTGAAATGTTACCGGTTGTTGAAACAGACATATTCATTGTCTGGGGCAATTAACCGAAAATATGACTATGTTGGCACACACACTGCCCTTTGAGGCTTATGTGGACGGTCTTGTGGAAATGGATTTTTTAACCCGATTTCTTTTTGATATAAGACCTTCAAAAAACGAAATTATATTTCAGAATGAATAACTTTCAATAAGTTAAATTTCTTAATAAAATAGCAGGTTGAAGATCGGGATATTTATGACCATAACTTATAATTCGGGTAAACGTCAGAAGTTCAGAATAGACCTGAGCGGATTGCAGAATGATCTGAGTATCGCCAGAGAGAAATTCCAAATCGCTACTTTTTTAGAAGCGTTTGATATTTATGAGCAGTTGATCGCCGCGTATCCGAGGCAGTGGAATTGCTTGCCGAAGTCTATGACTGTTATCAACGATTTCCGTACAAAGACCGATACCATCTTTATCAGGCACGTCAATTTGATTTCGGCATCAAACCTTCCGACAAAGTATTGGACATGGGAAGCGGTCATATTCAATATAACGCACCGATTTTAAACTTAAATGCGAGATAGAGCCTCTGCAAACGCATTCATAGCCTGGGAACGAGAATTTCCTACTTTTGGGGAATGCGCCCGACACAGACTCAGTTGCATTTTCCCACGATTCGGGCATATTGGAAGAAATAACTATCATGAAAGACAGCTATCATATTTTTCTGAAGAAATCAGAGGAAAGCATGAATACAGCAAGACTCTGCTTTGAAAAAGCGTATTACAACTCCTGTGTGAACAGGGCTTACTATGCAATGTTCCAAGCTGCTGTGGCAGTTCTTTTCAAGGCAGGAATCAGACCCAAATCGAAAATCGGTCATGGCTGGGTGCAAGCTGAATTTTCAAAAGCATTTGTTCGGGGAAGCAAAAAGTTTTCCCGATTAAAAGGCTTTCTTAACTTGGTTCAGGAAGTAAGAAATATTGCGGATTATTCGGATGAATATATTGACAAAAAGAAAGCAAAGCGTACTTTGGATAAAGCCGTTGTTTTTTTTGAAGAAATTTCAAAGGAGATTCGGAAATGAGAATTAACCATGTTCAGGAAAGACTGATCGGCGAGCTTATAGACTATGCGAAGCAGAAATATCCTGAAATTGAGCTGGGAAAAATTACGGAAAGCCCGAGCAGTTCAGAGCATATATGGGTGATTATCAAGGGAATTGATTGGAATGATGATGACAAGGCGATGGATTTTATGGAATATTTATCTGGAAAACAGGAAGATATTCTGGTTGAATACGGCTATCCGATCAGTCTGATGCCGATTTCGATGCCGCAATAAAAAATTTGCTTTTCCATAAGATAAGAGCAATAAAAAGCGGGCTTCATAACGGCGGAAAAGAACCGGGAATCCGGCAGGCATGTCAGGAATTAATGGAAAATACATTGTCACTTTAGGGATTTCCCAATAAATAATCTGCCCACGCTGCCCGTCTGACCTTAATTTTAATCTTGCTCTTTATCTTGCTCTTGCTCTTTATCAGGCAGGAGCACAAGAGTAAGAGTAAGAGCAAGAGTAAGATACCGGGGTATATTAATTTTGGGGAAATACCTTACAATTTAATGTAGTACACCACTTTTTAAGTTCGTCCCCCCCTTTTTTAAAGGGGGCCGAGGGGATTTTATGTTATAAAAAAAGGGGGGTTGCGGCAGAAATCCCCCCCGGCCCCCTTTAAAAAAGGGGGGAGGAACTTACAAGTTGATGTAGTAGAACAATTTTTCAAATTGTTTTAACAATTTGAAAAATTGTTCTACAGCCGGAAAAATTGTAAACTACTTTTCAGCTTTTATGAAAGATGCCGAAAATACTTACCATTGCGAAGTGGTTGCTATTCCCTTGCTTTATACACGGATCCGACACTGACCCAGCCGCATCTCCCTATTATCCCAGAAGTTTTTCCACCATCCGGGCATATCGGAAGCCTGTGTGCCTATAACCGTCTGATATTTTATGGCCACAAACATGTCGGCCTTACACACAACAGGAAGGAAACTGTATTCGGAATTACAAGACAATCGGATAAGGATGATTTATGAATCTTTTGACACGCTCGCATGTCGAACACATATTAACCCGGTTCGAATCGGGAAAAATCAGTCTGCAAAGTGCTGTGAAGGAGTTGGCGGACATGCCTCAGGTACCTGATTTTGACGGGATATGGGAACTTCTGATTATCCATATATGTCTGGCGGAACTCGCCTCTGCTTTCCCCGATATTCGGCACATCGAACCTCATTGGAAGAGAGAAATCCGGGCGTGGCAGCAACGACTGAGGCGATTTCTGAAAAAACCCAGGAGTTCATTTCGCAATGCAATCCGTAAAGACTTTGAGCAGGCACGCGAGAAACTGTTGAAAAACGATGCCATAAAACTCCTTCTGAATGTGGAAATGCATACGGAAGATATCATCAATTCAGATGAAATACCCTTGGCGGAGGTGATTGCTGGGATGAATCTGGAAGAAAAAAAAATGGAGTGGTTTCTGAATTATAGCTGAGAGTGTCAGGTTTCCGAGGTTTTAATCAAAGCTTTTATCAGACAAGATCAGGATCCTGATTGCCAGTCCCATCGGATGGCATGTTTGCAGTAGTACAACAACTTGGAAATTCGTCCCCCCTTTTTATCTATTATAAGAAAGGGGACGAATTTCCAAGTTGTTGTAGTAGTATGTCTTTTCTCATATTTCCGTTCTTTTCAATTTTTTACGATCATCGGAATGAATGAGATAATGGGGGGCGCATTTACAACTTGGGGAGTCCCGGAGGAACTGAAAATCACTCCCTGACTTGTAAATACGCCCAGATATGGCTATCACACGCGGCGAAAAAGGTAATTATTAAATATGAACTGTCTTGTTTTAGGAGGTGCCGGATTTATAGGTTCGCATATCGTAGATGCTCTGCTTTTAAGAAATCACAGTGTAAGGGTTTTTGACCTGCCGAATATCAGCACCCGAAATCTGAAACAGCATATCGGTACTGTTGAAATTATGGGCGGGGATTTTAACAACGAAAATGATATATCCCTTGCCCTGGAAGGGATTGATGTTGTTGTTCATCTGATATGCACAACATTGCCCGGTCCCTCAAATGAAAATCCGGCTTATGATGTGGAAAGCAATGTAATCGGTACATTGCATCTTCTGGAAAAAGCACTTCATAAAGGAGTCAGAAAGATTATATTTGCATCTTCCGGGGGCACAGTTTACGGGATTCCACTGTCATTACCTATTCAGGAAACCCACCAGACAAATCCTCTTTGCTCTTATGGCATAACCAAGCTGGCAATTGAAAAGTATCTGGCACTCTATCACAGTCTTCATAAATTGGATTATGTTATTCTCCGTCTTGCAAATCCCTATGGAGAAAGACAAAAAACAGACAGTGTCCAGGGAGCTATTGCCGTTTTTCTGGGCAAAATTCTTCGGAAACAGACCATAACAATCTGGGGGGACGGATCGGTTGCCAGAGATTATTTTTTTATAAGCGATCTGGTTTCTGCCTTTATTCGTGTGATCGAATCCGATACCACATCGAACATTTATAATATTGGCAGCGGTCAGGCGGTTTCACTTAATGAAATATTATCAGTTATTCAGGAAGTAACAGGGAGAAATCCCGTGGTCGAATTTACTCGAGGCCGCGAACTGGATGTACCTGCAAACTGCCTCAATATAAATCGGGCAAAAGAGGAATTGGAGTGGCATTCTCAAATTTCTCTCAAACAAGGAATAGACAGAGCGTGGACATGGCTTCAGGCATATAATAAAGGGCAGTCTGACTAAAATTTATCGGAAACGGAGAATAAGCTGGTGCGAAGATATTACTCAACCTTTTTTGACAGAAATTATTTAGTTAAAGGTGTTGCATTCATTGAATCGCTTCACAGACACGAGAAAAACGATTTTGAACTTTTCGTTGTATGTTTGGATGAACTTACCCGGATTGTGATAGACAGACTTCATTTTCCCAAGGTAACCACCATTCCGCTGCATGATATAGAGGCGGGTGATCTGGATCTGAATATTGCCAAACACAACCGGTCGATTGTAGAATATTATTGGACCGCTTCGCCGACGATTTCGATTCGCATATTGGAACGTAATCCCCGGATTGAAGCACTTAACTATTTGGATGCCGATATTTATTTTTTTTCTTCACCTGACCCTATATGGGAAGAACTTCACGGACATTCTTTTCTTATTCATGGGCATCGTTTTCCACCCCGCCTGAAGTCTTGTGAAAAATGGGGAAAATACAACGCTGGTATGCATTGCATCCGTAATGATCCCAAAGGAATGGAAGTGTTATACCGATGGCGGGAGGAAAGTAATGAATGGTGTTACTATCAGATGAAAGATGGTAATTTTGCGAATCAGACGAATCTTGATAAGTGGACGGAACGCTTCGACGGTGTGGGAGAGCTTCAAAATATCGGTGCAGGGTTATCTCCGTGGAACCATGAGCAATACCGTCATGGTTCAGATAAAGAAGGACGTCCGCTGGTCAACGGAATTCCGGTAACATTTTATCATTTCCACGCCCTTGAGTTTGTCAACCCTTATGTGATTGTCCCGATCAAAAATACCATGTATCCGCTCACAGTGGATATTCTCCGTCTGCTTTTCCTGCCTTATGCCTACGCATTGCATCAGGCAATGGCAAAGGTTCAGTCGGTTGTACCGAATTTTTCTTTCGGACTGGTCAATCAGGAAGTTCTAACTCCGAATCATACGTTCATCGGAAGGAAAGAGTTGGCAGACAAAATTCAGGTGAATCAGACGCCTATCAAATTGGATGATAACTGGAATTATTATAAATCCAATCAGCTAATAGGTTCAGCAGCATAAAAAGCTACTTATTGGGGGCATTTGTGTCATCGCCCATAGGGCGGCATGTTTGCAGAATCGTGGTAATCCAATGAGTGATGACTTGTATTTAATTATTTAATATTATGATATAAATCAGTTATGCTTATGCCAATCCGGATCGGACAAAAGAGGGCTGTTGCTCGTGAGCGCATTCCTAAAAAGTAGGAAATTCTCGTTCCCGGGCTTCTGTCCGGGAACGCATCCGGAGATGCTATCCCTGATCTGATTCACCAGTTTTACATTGAAACACGAGGCAGAGCATCCTGAAATGCATTCCCAGGCGGAGCCTGAGGCGGAGCTTGGGGAACGAGATTTCCTACTTTTGGGAAATGCGCCCGTTGCTCGCAGGTTCGGATTTGCCTGTGCAGCCAAGTTTGGTGATAAACGCATCCCGCCGCGGCTCGACCGGTGGAAGATGTGCAATACACTCTCAAGCAGTTATCCTTTGCCGAAATGCTTGACGGTCGTGGCGGCAACATCTACTACAACATCAAAGACCCCGTCCTGAAAGATTTCATCAACAGCCAGTATGAGTTGGACATTGAGGGGAACTCATGGATCCAAATTGCCCGGTGAACGGTTCGATTTTGCTGAAATCAGGGAGTCCGGCGACACAGGACAGCCCAACCAAGGAATTTCAGATCATGAGTGGCAGAATCAATAGTGTTGATGACAATATTCTCATTTACCAGGGATCTGATATCTTCACTGCGGTGATCAATCAGGTTGTAAGTCGCAACCGACAAAGGACAACCCACATGAAAAATATAAAAAAACTGATTGAAAAAGGAGCAAATATCCCCAGCCCTGAAAGCGTGTATATCAGCGATGAGGTGAATGCTGACAGGATTTCAGGACAGGGTGTGACCATTTACCCCGGGTGTAAAATCTTCGGAAGTTCTACGCTGATCCTTAGGGATGTAATCCTGGGATATGAAGCCCCGGCCACAGTTGAAGGCTGTCAGATCGGGCCTGAAGTATCGCTCAAAGGCGGATTTTTCAAGGAAGCGGTTTTTCTTAAAAAATCCGAAATGGGATCAGGTGCTCACGTCAGGGAAGGAACAATCTTGGAGGAAGAGGCCAGCGGAGCGCATACCGTGGGATTAAAACAGGCCATTCTATTTCCCTTTGTCACCCTTGGCAGCCTGATCAATTTTTGTGACTGCTTTATGGCCGGGGGGACAGATCGTAAGAATCACAGCGAGGTGGGAAGCTCCTATATTCACTTTAATTATACGCCCAGCCAGGACAAAGCCACGCCCTCGCTTATCGGCGACGTGCCGGAAGGTGTGATGCTGAATCAGCCGCCCATATTTCTCGGGGGGCAGGGCGGGCTTGTGGGGCCGTGCCGACTGGCCTATGGCACTGTGATTGCAGCGGGTTCGATCTGTCGGAAAGATGAACTGCGACCGGGACGACTGATATTCGAGGGAGGCAGGAGCGGAAATATTCCTTTTTCTGCCGGGGGATATCTCAATATACACAGGATCCTGGAAAATAACGTGATCTATATTGCCAACCTGAACGCGCTGATGCAGTGGTATCAGCATATCCGCTCCCAGTTTATCTCAGATGACTTCCCGGAAACACTTCTGGACGCTCTGAAAGAAAAACTGAACATGGGAATTAAGGAAAGAATCGGGCGGTTAAAAAAGCTTTGTCAGAATCATGGAAACGCTAAATGGCCTGAGTTGGAAGAAACTTTCAAATCCCTGGAAAACAACAAAGGAGATATAAGTCTCAGGGATGCCTTTTCAGAGAAGATTCAGGAAGGCATCAGGAAGTCAGGAAAGGACTACATAGGCGTGATAGCGGGGCTTGAAAAAAGTGATGCGGAAATCGGGACGCGCTGGCTTCGGGGGATCGTGATGCGTGATGCGTGATGCGTGATGCGTAATGCGTGATGCGTGATGCGTGATGCGTGAAACGTGAAACGTGAAACGTGATGCGTGATGCGTGATGCGTAATGCGTAATGCGTAACGGATTTTGTGGTCAGACTTGAGAAGCTCAGTCAGACGAGTCCAAAGCTTGCTTTGTGCTGTTTTTTTAACGCTGAGGATCGCGGAATCTCTGCGGTTATGTGTTTTGTTAACCACCTTAAATGATACGAATTATAAAATTCGTCAGAACCGGTAATGCCCTTAATGCCCTGAAAGGGCTACATATTCCAATCCGGGATAATCATCCTGGGAAATGGATGTGAAACACTCTGTACTTCTTTTTTGCACTCCTTTTCCAAGTCGTTGTACTAGTTAATTAATTGAGGTGAATTCGATGAAGCACGAGGATATCCTGAGATGGATTCAGAATGGTGAGAATTCCGGTACAGAGTTCAAGCAGGATGATATCAGACCGGAACAGTTGGCGAAGGAGATTGTTGCGCTCTTAAATTTCAAAGGCGGTAAAATATTTCTTGGTGTGGAAGATGACGGAACCATCTGCGGAATTGTTCGGTCTTCTTTGGAAGAATGGGTTATGAATGTCTGCACTGATTGTGTTCATCCTAGGATCATTCCGTATTATGAAGAAGTCCGGATCGGAGACAAGCGAATTGCCATGATATCCGTTGATATGGGAATTTCAAAGCCTTATGTTATGCGCCACAGGCAGGGGGAGAACATTTATATCAGGGTCGGCTCAACTTCCCGATTGGCAACCCGGGAAGAACAGATGCGGCTCTTCCAGGAAGGCGGGTTCCTGCATGTGGAAATTCTGCCGGTCCCCGGAACCTGTTTCACACATCTTGATCTGAGACGGTTGGAGGATTATTTCGGCAGGATAAGAAGATTAACCCCTCTGCCGCACAAGGATAAAGAATGGATTCAGCTTCTGGTCAACATGGAATACATGACCGAGCATGAAAATACGGGAGCTTTATGTACAATTGCCGGACTCGTACTATTCGGCCGCAGACCCCGAAAGTTTCTCCGACAGGCAGGTCTGGAATGGACAGTTTTCCCGGGAATCGAAAAGGATTATGACACCAGGGACAGGGCCACCCTTGATAAGCCGCTGGTCGCGCTCTGGGACAGCCAGGGAGAACCTGCTGAAGACGGTCTCCTAGAACTGCTGATGAGCAAGGTCAGACAGCATGCTTCCCGTGAGGAACTGGCGCAAAATCAGCTTACAAGGACTATTCAATGGGATTTTTCTCCCGAAGCAGTACGGGAAGCTGCTATTAATGCATTTGTCCATCGGGATTGGACAAGACCGAGCGATGTTGAGGTAGCGTTGTATTCGGATCGCATGGAAGTCATAAGTCCCGGCCCTTTACCCAATCACGTTACTGTGGAACGAATGAAACAGGGACTGCGTATTCCGAGAAATCCCATCCTGATTCAGACTCTTAAAGATTACGGGTACGTGGAGCACATGGGAATGGGTGTGAGAAATAAGATCGTAGCGGGAATGAGAAAGCATAACGGCACAGAGCCGGAATTTGATGCAGATGAGTTCCGGTTACGGGTTAGTTTATTTATTTAGAAAGTTTGAATGCGTGATACGTGAAACGTCAAGATATCCTGAATCCGTCTCAGGATATCTTCACGTTTCACGTATAATCAAATCAGATGATTTGGCATCCTTCATTTGTCACTTTACAGTTTTTCCTAATAGTTAACTCTTAGCCCTAAACCTTTAACACTTTTATATAAACGGCCATGAACTGGCGGTCACAACGAAATATGATAAAGTCAGAGCAGATGGCCAAACACTAAACACCAAACACTTTCATATATAAACATCATCAACAATCAGTATCCTGAAATCCCGGTTGTCCGTTTCTTCCATTGTTCAGTTCTCCTGAGTCTTCGGGAGTCTGGTCTTTCTCCTTTTACGCAACCCCGAAGGCGGGTGCCTTATAAATCCGATTTATTTATCATGCCGCGGCAGACTGACAATAAACTTTTGGTAGTGATGGATGGTATCATAGTTTATTTAGATAGTTATAATCTTAAAAATTGTGGTGGCAGCGAGCGGATAATTGTGCTATAAAAATCAGAAAATTTTAAATAAGGAGGTAGCGCCTGTTATGTTGTGCCCGAGGTGTAAATCCGAAAATATTATTAAAAACGGCAGTATTCATAATAAAAAGCAGAAGTTTATGTGCAAAGAATGCGGAAGACAGTTTGTCGAAAAACCTGAGAACAGAATCATTCCGCATGAGACTAAGGAACTTATTGATAAACTTCTCCTCGAAAAAATTTCTCTTGCAGGGATTGCAAGAGTTGCCGGTGTTTCGGAACGATGGTTGCAGAATTATGTTAACAGAAAAATACGAGGAGATGCCGGGAAAAGTCGCGGTGAGAAAAAAAGGGGAAAGGAAGTCTGACAGTCGGATGCATTCCTTCATAGGAAATAAACGGTTGGCAAAAGACACTGACACGGGGGGAGATTGTCGGGTGCTATGTGTATGTGGGAAAACGCGACCTGTATAATTTGTCATGTCAAAATTTGTAGACCTACGCATTTGAAAAATCGTTCTACTACACCACTTTGGAAGTCCGTGACCCCCTTATGACTCTGACCGGTTATGTAAAATCAGCCTGTCAGGGTCACGTATTTACAAAGTGCTGTACTACTACACCGATTCGTAAATTCCTCCCCCCCTTTTTTAAAGGGGGCCGGGGGGATTTCTGCCGTAACACCTTTTTTTAGCAACGGTTATTTTATTTCTTGGAAATCCCTTAATTCTTTCAAACAGCGTGGGATTTGTCAATCCCCCGCGAGCAGCGGAGCAGCGGGTATTTTAGGCGATTTCCAATAAAGAACATACCGGATTGAAGTTCGTAGTTCCGCAACTTACAAGTTCGTCCCCTTTCTTAAAGGGGGCCGGGGGGATTTTTCTTGCGAAAAAAGGCGGTTGCGACAAAAATCCCCCCGGCCCCCCTTTACGAAGGGGGAGGAATTTACAAGTTGCTGTAGTAGTTCCGCCTTCAGGCGGTCTCATGGCCTGAAGGCGGAACTACGGACTGCGCCTGGTATCTTCTTTTCCGGAAATCACCTTATTTCTTGGAAATCCCTTAAACTTCAACCCTTCAAACAGCCATGACCTTCCCGCTTGAAGGCAGATGATAAGCAAAAAGTTAATTTTGACATTCTGTCATTTTTCTGCTATATATACATCATAACGCATTTCGGAAGTACACTTAGGTATTTCCCCCAAATTAATATACCCGGTATCTTGCTCTTGCTCCTGTGCTCCTGCTGATAAAGATTAAGAGCAAGATTAAAATTAAGGTCAGACGGGCAGCGTGGGCAGATTATTTATTGGGAAATCCCTTACCATTATTGGCCTTGATCTTCGGCCATATGTCTGAACTCGGATTTGTATGATTAAAGCATAAACAGGATTTAACGCCATGTGCAACTTTTTTTAACCAAGATAAAACACAGGCAGATAATGCCACAAAGGCACGGAGATACAAAGAAACACAAAGAATCTTCGTGAGACTTCGTGGATTTACAGAATGTTATCCTGTCAGCCCTTTGATCCTGCAAATCGTGGTTCAGACAAATGGTCGAACGAAGATCAGGACCCCATATTATAGTAGATCGAAAACTTTCGCGACAGTGGATTTCGGGTTAAAAATCGGAAAACATCCGTTTAACCCGGAATCCACTGTCAGACAGAAAGTTTTCGATCTACTGATTATTTAGGTGATTTCCAGAAAAGAATATACCAAGTGCAGTTTGTAGTTCCGCCTTCAGGCGGCATAACACCGCCTGAAGGCGGAACTGCAAACCTTGATCTGGTATGTTTTTTATTGGAAATCACCTTATTAACCCATTATCAGAAAAGGAGGAACGAACATTGAAAAAAGTTATCCCGTTGCTGACTGTATTTGTATTTCTTTTTACAGGCTCGGTGCTGGCTGAGTCACCCAAAACAGGCGGTACGCTCGTCTTCGGACGCGGCGGGGACAGCGCCGGACTTGATCCGGCCTTTGAAACCGACGGTAATTCTTTCATGATCTGTGATAATATCTATGATCAGCTCGTCCTTTATGCTGACGAGTCCACAGATATCGTCCCCGGGCTGGCAACTTCCTGGGATATCGCGCCGGATGGCCTGACTTATACCTTTCATCTGCGTAAAGGGGTAAAATTTCACGACGGAACCGAAATGAACGCGGACGCGGTTGTTTTTTCCATAGGACGTATGATGGAAGAAAAAAAGGTAAAATTTTTTAAAGATAACTGGGAATTCCCAAAAGATCAGCCGCCGCCGGAATACTGGCTGAGCATGGAAATGGAAGACACTGTTGACAGTATTGAAGCAAAAGACAATCATACTGTAATATTCAGATTAAAGCGGATCGAAGCCCCGTTCATAGCCAATATGGGAATGGATTTCGCTGCCATTGTAAGCCCGACCGCGGTGATCAAACACGGTGCGGACTTCAGGAGCCATCCGGTGGGCACGGGCCCGTACAAATTCGTTAAATGGGTCAAGGATGACATGATTGTTCTGAAAGGAAGCCCTGACTACTGGGGGGGCCGCCCTTATCTTGACAAGGTAATCTTCCGGTGTATCCCTGATAATTCAGTACGTTTCCTTGAACTCAAAACCGAGAACATAGACATCTGCCAGTTCCCCAACCCTGAAGATATTGATCTTGCCAAAAAGGATTCCAAACTGAAACTCGTTTCCCAGCCGGGGATGAACATCGGCTATCTGAGCTTCAATCATACGAAAGCCCTCTGGCAGGATAAAAACATCCGAAAAGCTTTTGCTTATGCCATCAATAAGAAAGCAATTGTGGATAATATCTATTACGGCCTGGGACAGGTTGCCAAAAATACCATCCCGCCGAACCTGTGGGGATATAACGACGATATCGAGGATTATCCATATAACCCGGAAAAGGCCAAAAAGCTTCTTAAAGAAGCAAAATTTTTCGAAAAGCTGAAAAAGGCCGGCCAGGATAAGATTACATTGTGGAGTATGCCCGTTGCCAGACCCTACAATCCCAACGGTATGAAGGTGGGTGAGGCCATGCAGGCGGATCTGAAGAAACTGGGCATCAATGTGGAACTGGTGACTTTTGAATGGGGAACATACCTCAAGAAGCAACGGACCCACCCTGCGGATATGGACCTCTTCCAACTGGGCTGGACCGGTGATAACGGGGACCCGGATAACTTCCTGCTGATCCTTCTGGACGGGATGGCCGATCCTAATGTCCGAACCCAGTGGAAAAATCAGGAATATCACGATACCATCTTAAAAGCCAAAACAACGATAGACATGAAAGCGCGCGTCAGGCTTTACCGAAAAGCCCAGGAACTGATTCATGAAGAAGTGCCGATGCTCAATATCGCCCATTCCCTGGTCGTTTGGCCCATGAAGAAGCGCGTCATGGACTTCAAACTCCATCCCACAGCCAGTATTCGGCTGCATAAGGTGTGGGTAAAATAGATGATTTCAGATTTACGATTTACGATTCTGTCCGATCCTGAATCGTAAATCGTAAATCCCAAATCGTAAATCGTAAATCGTAAATCGTAAATCGTAAATCCCAAATCGTAAATCCCAAATCGTAATGGCAAAATTTATCATTCACCGTATATTATCGCTCATTCCCACCCTTTTAGGGGTCTCGGTTCTGGTGTTTTTCATGATTCACCTGATCCCCGGGGACCCTGCTGAAATGATGCTCGGGGAACGGGCCTCGGAACAATCCATAAAATCGCTTCGCCAGCAACTGGGACTGGATCAACCTCTCTATGTGCAGTACGGCCGATTTGTCAGCCGCCTTTTGCAGGGAGACTTGGGACGGGGATTGCGGACAAATGAAAAAATCTCCGTTGAAATTGCCGAACGGCTGCCAGCAACATTCGAGCTCTCGTTAATGGCCATCTTTATCGCCACCGTGATCGGGATGCTGGCCGGGATTACATCCGCTACACGCCAGTATTCCATTTTTGACTATTTCAGCATGGTGCTGTCCCTGGCAGGGGTTTCCATGCCGATCTTCTGGCTGGGCCTGGTACTTATGATCATCTTTTCGTTAAACCTGGGATGGCTTCCCCTGTCAGGCCGCCTGGGCTACGACATTGAGCTTGAGGTGATTACCAATTTTTACGTTCTTGACAGCATCATCACCTACAACTGGGCCGCATTTAAAGACGCACTGTGGCATCTGATACTGCCCGCGTTCACACTGAGTACGATTCCCATGGCCACGATTTCGCGAATCACCCGATCCAGCATGCTGGAAGTGCTTCGCCAGGATTATATCCGAACAGCCAAAGCCAAAGGGCTTTCCCTGCTAATGGTTCACTACAAACATGCGCTGAGAAACGCTCTCATCCCCATCATCACAGTTATCGGACTCCAGTTCGGCATCTTAATGGGGGGCGCTATTCTCACTGAGACCATCTTTGCCTGGCCCGGAATAGGACTCTGGATTCTGAACGGGGTTTACGCCCGGGACTTCAATGCAGTTCAAGGCGGAACCATGCTGGTTGCCAGCATGTTCCTGACCATCAACATGGTGGTGGATATCTTTTACGCATGGGCCAACCCCCGGATCAAAGTAATGTGATGGGTGCAATTAAGGGATTTCCCAATAAATAATCTACCCGTGCTGCCGTCTGTCTTACTCTTAATTCTAATCTTTATCAGGCAGGAGCAAGATTAAGATTAAGAGCAAGAGCAAGAGCAAGATACCGGGTATATTAGTTTTGGGGAAATCCCTAAAATCTTAAATTGGTAATCCGGAATCCACTGTTTGCAGGCTTAAACGAAAAGTTTTCGATCTACTGAAGCGAACCGAGTACAGCAACTCGTAAATTCCCCCCCCTTTTTTAAAGGAGGGCAGGGGGGGATTTCTGCCGCAACACCCTTTTTTTGTAACATAAAATTCCCCCGGCCCCCTTTAAAAAAAGGGGGGCGAACTTAAAAAGTGGTGTACTATGGGTGACCGGCTTGCGGTACGGGCGGTTTTCTTGTGGAATATCCTGAAGAAAAATACTGATTATAACGGGGCGCATTTACAACTTGGGGAACAGTCCCTCCGGGACTGAAAATTACTCCCCCTAACTGGGTGTAATTAAAAGTGTTAGGCAGCCCTTATTCCCAAACTCCGTTTGAGAACACACCTGGCAAACTCTGTTTGCAAAACGGAGTTTTGCGTGCAATTGCGTTCCCAAACGGAGTTTGGGAACGAGGGCTGCCTAACACTTTTAATTGCACCCTAACTTGTAAATACGCCCGATTATAACGGGCGCAACATCCTGAAATTATTGAGTGGCAAAACGGCTGATCTGTCCGTTCCGGGACACTGCGGACCGGATCGCCTGCATATCTGTTTCTTCGGAAAATGCTGTTCCCCGGGAATGTCCGCCTTGTAAAAACGTGAAGCCGCGGGCATCCATAACTCCGCTATAAATCAGGAAATATAAACCCGTGTCTTATGAAAATTTATTGTTACCTCTTACTATTACTTCTCACCCCCCTCTTAGCATCTGCCGGAGAATTCTCTGCTGAAGAATGGAATACCTTGAAAACAAACGGCATCACCTTGGACGTGAAATTCTCCCCAAAGGGGACTTATTTGGCTTACAGGGTATATGACGCGTATTATATTTGTGATAAAAAATTCCGGGTTATATGGAAATATGACAAGGGTAAAAAAAATCTTGTCATAACATCCCGGTTATCCGACTTTTCCCCGGATGAAAAATATTTTGCCTTCGGACGCTACCGGGGGCTCCGTGATATTGCCGTTCTTCGCCTTTCTGACAAAAGAATCATTCAAACCCTTAAAGGGCATTCTGACCTTGTCAACAGTGTGCTGTTCAGCCCGGACGGAAAATACCTGGCCTCCGCGGGCAATGACAGGATGATCCGGATCTGGGAATTATCCGGGGAGAGGTTTTTCAAATCCCGGGTACTGAAAAATCAGGGCAGCCCCGTTTACAGCCTGTCTTTCAGTCCGGACGGAAATTACCTGGCTTCCGGCGGTTCCGGACAGGATATCAGGATATTTCAATTGTCAGAGGGACGATTTTCCGAATTTCAGACATTGAAGGGACATGCCTATATTGAAAGCATCACTTTCAGTCCGGACGGACATTACCTGGCTTCCGGGGGATTTCATGAAAATATTAAAAAAATCTGGAGATTATCTGACAGATTTCTTGAAATTCAGACCCTGAAGGGATATTCCGGATCTGTTGAAAATATTTCCTTCAGCCCGGACGGGGAATATCTTGCTTCCGGAAGCGGGAATAAATTTATCAAGGTCTGGAGGTTATCAGGGGAAAGATTTGTTGAATGGAAGATCCTGAAAGGCCATTCAGATACCGTGGGAAGCGTCTGTTTCAGCCCTGACGGAAAATATCTTGCTTCCGGAAGCTGGGATCGCACCATAAAACTGTGGAAACTGAAAGGGGTTTCTTCTCAACCGCTTATCCCGGATATTGGGACGCTGAAAAGGCAAGTCATCTCTGTTCTTCGCGATCCCATGTGGGAAGGTATCGGGGGAATAGCTGGTCTTCTTTCCCTGGTTGTGATACTGCTCACCCGATGGGGAAAACGCAGATAGACAGGGTTGTCCGTTGTCCGTGGGACATATTCCGCGAGCGGAACGACGATTTCAATTCCGGCAGTTTCCGAGGTTTCCCGCTCTCCGAATCATAATACCTCGCACTGCCAGAACCCGGATGGTCAGGATTAAAGGATTTTCCGGATTTTCAGGCACTCATCCTGTCCGCCCTTTAATCCTGCCTGACCTGGGAACTACACAGATTGCATTTAATAAGGACTGATTTTTATTTAATGCGGACTGATTTTCCGTTCAGCCGACTACCGATCAACTACCCGATCATCCTTACCAAATGCCGATCAATCCTTACTAAATGCAATCTGTGTAGTTCCCGCCCTGTCCGCCCTTTACCGTGAAAATACATGTAGCGTAATCTTTCAGATTGCGCCGAAAAGAACAGCGCAATCTGAAAGATTACGCTACATTACCGTGAAAATACATTGCCATGACCGGGGGTGATCGCCCTGATCATGAGCGTTTAATCCTGAAAATCCGGGTTCTGACACTGGCTGAGAACTACACAGATTGCATTTAATAAGGACTGATTTTTATTTAATGCGGACTGATTTCCGTTCAGCCAGCTACCTATCAACTACCTGATCATCCTTACCAAATGCCGATCAATCCTTACTAAATGCAATCTGTGTAGTTCCCGCCCTTTACCGCCAAAATACATGTAGCGTAATCTTTCAGATTGCGCAGGAAAGAACATATCCGGTGAGGCGCAATCTGAAAGATTACGCTACATTACCGTGAAAATACATTGCCATGACCGAGGGTGATCGCCCTGATCATGAGCGTTTAATCCTGAAAATCCGGGTTCTGACACTGGCTGACCTGAGAACTGCACAGATTGCATTTAATAAGGA
>JAUCGG010000386.1 GCA_030378015.1 Desulfococcaceae bacterium HSG8 | reverse complement strand
CAGGATCAGACCGCCCCGGGGGCCCCGCAGGGTCTTATGGGTTGTGGATGTTACAATATCCGCAAACGGAACCGGCGACGGATGAATGCCTGCTGCCACCAACCCGGCAATATGTGCCATATCCACCATCAGATACGCTCCGACAGATTCGGCAACTTCCGCAAATTTCTTAAAATTTATGATACGGGGGTAGGCACTTGCACCGGCAACGATCATCCTGGGTTTGTGTTTTTCCGCCAGATCAGCCATATAATCATAGTCAATCATCCCTGTCTCTTTTCTGACGCCATAGTGGAAAAAATTAAAAAGCTTGCCTGAAAAACTTGCCGGACTCCCGTGTGTCAGATGCCCGCCGTGGGACAGGTCCATGCCGAGCACTGTATCACCCTGCTCCAAAAGTGCAAAATAAACAGCCATATTGGCCTGGGAACCGGAATGGGGCTGAACATTCACGTATTCGGCATTAAAGAGTTCTTTGGCCCTTTCTATAGCCAGTTTTTCAGCAATATCAACATGTTCACATCCGCCGTAATACCGTCTGTTCGGATAGCCTTCCGCGTATTTGTTCGTCAGTACGCTCCCCTGGACAGCCATGACCGCCGGGCTTGCAATATTTTCTGACGCTATGAGTTCCAGTGTATTTTTCTGCCTGTCCAGTTCACTGGTAATGATGCTTGCAATATCAGGATCTGTACTTTTGATAAATTTTAATGAATCCAACGGTTTTTCCTCATTCTATAAAGTGTTATGAAGTTGATTGTCTGCGAGCGGTCTTCAACCGCACCCCATACTGTCGAATTTTTCCAATCGCAACTGATGTCGTCCCCCGTCAAACGGGGTTTCAAGCCACGCGTTAAGAATTTCTGTGGCAAGTATGTCACCGATTACCCGACCCCCCATGACCAGTATGTTGGCATTGTTATGCCTCTTACTCATGACCGCGGAGAAAAGGTCATTACAGAGCGCGGCTCTGACATGGGGAAATTTATTGGCAACCATAGACATACCGATGCCTGTACCGCAAATCAGTATTCCCCGCTCAAATTTCCCTTTTGAGACTGCTTCGGCAACCCTGATTCCGAAATCCGGATAGTCCACCGATGCTTCACTTCGGGTACCGGCATCATCAACCTGAATGCCGCACGTCTCCGTAAGATATGCCCTGAGTTTTTCCTTCAGTTGGTAAGCAGCATGGTCGCTTCCGATGATAATGGGTGTTCTGTCTTCTTGCATTTTTTGTTTCATCTCCTGAATTCAATGTGTCATTATGACAGCCCTGTTATATCTTAGGCATAACTTATAAGT
>JAUCGG010000110.1 GCA_030378015.1 Desulfococcaceae bacterium HSG8 | reverse complement strand
TTATAGCACATATTGATCATGGCAAATCCACACTGTCCGACCGTCTGATTCAGACAACAGATATTGTGTCTGAACGCGAGTTTCAGGATCAGATCCTTGATAGCATGGATATTGAACGGGAACGGGGCATTACCATAAAAAGCCAGACTGTCTGCCTTCCATATACTGCCAAAGACGGGCAGAACTATTTTCTGAACCTGATAGACACGCCCGGGCATGTTGATTTCAGCTATGAAGTTTCCCGCGCGCTGGCTTCCTGCGAAGGCGCGTTACTCCTGGTTGATGCCACCCAGGGGACTGAAGCCCAGACCCTGGCCAACCTGTATCTTGCACTGGATCATGACTTGGAAATCATACCGGTGATTAATAAAATTGATCTGCCGTCCGCGGATGTGGAACGGGTAAAAAAACAGATCGAAGATGACCTGGGGCTGGATCCTGATACAGCGATCCTGGCTTCTGCAAAAGAAGGGACAGGCATAGATGAAGTCCTTGAAGCCGTCGTAACCCAGTTGCCGCCTCCTGCCGAAGCCCCCCCCGATGCCCCCTTGAAAGCACTGATCTTTGATTCCCATTATGATTCTTTCCGGGGAACCATTGTTCATTTCCGGGTGTATCAGGGGAAAATCAGGGCCGGGGACACCATTTCCTTTATGTATAACAATGCATCTTATAAGGTGGAGGAGGTCGGAATATTTCAGATCGTCCGGGTTCCCCAGAAAGAACTTTCGGCCGGCCAGGTGGGATACATGATTGCAGGGATAAAAACCGTCAGCGATACCCGCTGCGGTGATACCATCACATTGAAGCGTCAGCCATGTGATGCGGCCATGCCGGGCTTCAGGGAGACCAAACCGGTGGTTTTTTCTTCCATCTATCCGGTGGCATCTGACGGATATGAGGAACTGGCGGTCGCACTGGAAAAGCTGAAGCTCAATGACGCTTCCCTGATTTATGAAAAAGATACTTCGGCCGCGCTGGGGTTCGGATTTCGCTGCGGTTTCTTAGGATTGCTCCATCTTGAGGTGGTTCAGGAGCGCCTTGAACGGGAGTATGATCTGTCACTGATCCTGACAGCGCCCTCTGTCCAGTATGAAATTATCATGAATGACGGGTCAACCCTGATTATAGACAACCCCGCGCTGTATCCGGACCCTTCGAACATTGCTGTGACAAAGGAGCCGCTTATCCGTGCCGCGATCATCGTGCCGGACAGGTATATGGGGCAGGTCATGACGCTCTGTCTGGAGCGGCGTGGCATAAATAAGAACTATCAGTATCTTACCAATAACCGCTTGGAGATGATATTTGAAATCCCCCTGTCCGAAGTAGTTTATGATTTTTATGACAGGCTCAAATCCGTGACCCAGGGATACGGATCATTTGATTATGAAATCATTGATTACCGGGAGACGGAGATGGTAAAACTGGATATCCTCATCAACGGGGAGCGTGTGGATGCCCTGTCCCAACTGGTTCACAAGGACAGAGCAGTTGAGCGGGGAAGACATGCCTGTGAAAGGCTCAAGGATGAAATCCCGAGACAGATGTACAAGATTGCCATCCAGGGGGCAATCGGCTCGAAAATCATCTCCCGGACCACCATATCACCATTCAGGAAAGATGTGACCGCTAAATGCTACGGAGGTGATATCACGAGGAAACGCAAGCTCCTTGAAAAACAGAAAAAGGGTAAAAAACGGATGAAAATGGTTGGGAAGGTTATGATTCCCCAGTCCGCGTTTCTGTCAGTGCTGAAGACGGAGAACAATTAACGAAGTTTGAAGTTTGAAGTCTGAAGTTTGAAGTTTGATGGGACAAGCATTTCACCCTTCAAACTTCACCCTTCAAACTTCAAACTTCACCCTTCATCCTTCAAACTTCAAACTTCTCAAACACCAAGGATACTTTACAATGGGAATGACCATAACGGAAAAAATTCTTGCTGCCCATGCGGGGCTTGAACGGGTGGAACCGGGCGACCTGATCAATGCAAAGGTCGATATAGCGCTCGGAAATGACATTACAGCACCGATTTCCATCAATCAGTTTCGCAAGATCGGAGCCAAGAAGGTTTTTGACAAAAGCCGGGTGATCCTTGTTCCGGATCATTTTGTACCCAACAAGGATATCAAATCAGCGATGCAGGCAAAGATGCTTAGGGATTTTGCCAAGGAACAGGAGCTGACCTATTTTTTTGATGCCGGGGAGATGGGCGTGGAACACGCGCTCCTTCCTGAAAAAGGGCTTGTCCTGCCGGGTGATCTTGTCATCGGAGCAGACAGCCATACCTGTACATACGGGGGACTCGGGGCCTTTGCCACAGGCATGGGCAGCACGGATCTCGCGGCAACAATGATCACCGGTGAAACCTGGCTCAAGGTTCCGGAAGCCATGAAATTCATCTATAAAGGTGAACTTAACCCCTGGGTGGAAGGCAAGGATCTGATTCTCTATGCCATCGGTGACATCGGGGTAGATGGTGCGCTTTACAAGTCAATGGAATTTACAGGGCCCGTGATCGAAAAACTCGGCATTGCGGGCAGGCTTACCATAGCTAACATGGCTATTGAGGCCGGCGCGAAAAACGGGATCATCGCTCCGGATGATATCACAGAAGCCTATGTGTCAGAGCGGGCTGTGCGTGAATATTCTTTTCTCACCAGCGATGAAGATGCAAATTATGCAGAGATGAAAGAATACGATGTCAGCAATATCGAACCCCAGGTAGCGTTCCCTCACAGGCCCGAAAACACAAAGGGAATCAGCGAGGTCGGTGAAATTACGATTGATCAGGTTGTTGTCGGTTCCTGTACAAACGGGAGGATTGAAGACATCAGATCTGCCGCGGCTGTCATCAAAGGAAAAAAGGTTGCACAGGGTGTCCGTCTGATTGTCATTCCTGCCACACCCTATGCCTACAGAACAGCCCTGACTGAGGGATTATTTGATATTTTCCTGGATGCAGGCGCGATCATCAGTCCGCCCACCTGCGGCCCATGTCTCGGCGGGCATATGGGCATACTTGCAGAAGGAGAGCGGGCCGTAGCCACCACCAACCGGAATTTCGTGGGGCGCATGGGCCATCCTGAAAGCGAGGTTTATCTTGCTAATCCTGCTGTGGCCGCTGCATCCGCTGTCTTGGGAAAAATCGGGGGACCTGATGAAGTCTTAAAATAAACCACGAATTACACGAATTACACGAATGTTTTCTATACTATATAACTCGTGAGTCGTAAGTTCTCATAAATAGCTGAAATAACTCACCGGGAAACTCCCCCCTTTTTTAAAGGGGGGCCGGGGGATTTCCCCCGACCTGCTGAAATCCCCCTGAATCCCCCTTTAAAAAAGGGGGACTCAGAACAGCGGCTTCAGAGAACTTATGACTGTCGAGTATATAATTATTCGTGTTATTCGTGTCATTCGTGGTTAGAGAGAAATACACACGATGACACTATCAGAAGCATTATGGGAAACAAGCCATGATCTTGCCCAAGCGAGTCTGAATAATCCCTTTGTACAGGGGCTTGCGGACGGCAGCCTGAAACGTGAGCGATTTGCGTATTATGTCAGCCAGGATTCCTTTTTTCTCCAAGCTTTTGCCCGTGCCTACACCATTGCCGGAGTCAAGGCCCCCGACTGGGAAGGATTCTGTGTGCTGCACGCGCTGGCGGACGGCGTACTGGGAGAACTGAAACTCCATGAAAAATATGCGGCAGACTGGGGAATCAATATTAGCAAGGTAGAACCGGGGCCGGCAACCCGGCGTTACACGGATTTTGTCATGGCAACAGCATGGGCACATGACACGGGGGTGACGGTCACCGCGCTGTCTCCCTGTATGCGCCTGTATGCCTGGCTGGGTCAGGAACTGGCAAGAAGAGATCCGGATGAACACCGATATATTGACTGGATTCGTACATACAGCACCCGGGATATCGAAGAACTGGCGCAACAGTTGGAACAGCTTACAGATCGTTACGCGTCTGACACCCCGCTGGTGCGCTCGACCTATCGCTACGCGATGGAATGTGAACGGGATTTTTTCCAGGCGGCTTTTGATCATGTAACATAATATAGTCAAATGACGAACTTCAAAAAGCTCAAAGTGATATACAAGATCACGTATCCAAATGGAAAGATTTATATCGGAAAAGACTTGACCAACTCATTAACCTATTTTGGAAGTCCGAATAGTGAGCTGATAGAGAAAGATTTTACTCAAGAGCAACAAAGAGATTTTACAGTAAGAAAAGAAATACTATTTGAATCCGAGGATGAAAAAGAGATTAATAAAAAAGAGCCGGAGTTCATCTGTAAGTATAAATCAAATAATCCGGAAATCGGTTATAACAGATGGCCGAAATTTGTGCCATGATGGCGAATCTTTGCTTTTGGGGACGGCTATAGCGATCACGGAATTTTCCAACAGCTTTTGATCATAAAGGAGAACACATGAAAATAACAGGAAATGTATGGAAATTCGGGGATGATATTGATACGGATCTGATCATTCCTGCCAGATATCTGAACACAAGTGACCCTGGAGAACTTGCAAAACACTGCATGGAGGATGCTGATCCGGAATTTTCAGGTAAAGTCGCACAGGGGGATGTCATTGTAGCGGACAAAAATTTCGGGTGCGGTTCTTCCCGGGAACATGCGCCCATTGCCATAAAGGCAGCGGGGGTCTCCTGTGTGATTGCCAGTAGTTTCGCTCGGATTTTCTACAGGAACGCTTTTAACATGGGGCTTCCCATTCTTGAATGTGAAAATGCGGACGGATTTCGGACCGGCGATAAACTTTCCGTTGATTTTGATACCGGGGAAATTATTCTCCTGGAAGCCGGTAAATCCTATTCCACAAAACCGATTCCGCCGTTTATGCAGGAGCTTGTCCGAAGCGGGGGGCTGATGAAGTATATTGAAAAGCGGATACAGTAGGAAAATTTACGATTTACGATTTACGATTTACGATTGACATTACATCCGACCTTTCATATAGTCAGCAGATCGGGATGCCTTCGAATGCTCGCTTGAACTCTGACGGATTGACAAACCCCGGGCATTCCAGTCCCAACAACAAATAAATTGATAATCCGTCGAAGCCGCCGGGCATTTTCGATCTGCTGATACTGTTCATAAAACCTGTCGTCAACATACTGTATTTAACTAATTCTATAATATTTTTCTGCCGTCCCATTCTGTATTTTCAGGCTTTCACTATGTTACAAAATTATTGATCAGACCGCACATTTTTCGCACCCGGCTCCGGCGGAATAAAAAGTTCCGTGACAGCGGGTTACGGAAAGAATCCGGTTCCGGCAGTGCAGTCAAATAAAAACAGCCTTGAAGATGTGGTTTCTGTAAAAAGTTGCCACATCTTCCCATGAAGAAGAGAGAACAATGATAGCTATTTGGAGGCGACGACACAGAGGACAGCCTTGTCCTTCTTCACCCCGACTGCCATCGGCAAGTCCGCAGCCGAAAATCGAAAAGGCCTGAGTCACACGTCCGAATTCTTAGGGGGCTTGGGGCTGGTAACAGCCCTTGGCTACCCGACTATTTGCCGGAAACAATGAAGGTAATAAAAAATGATTGAATCTTTCAGTATCAAAGGTTTTAAACAGTTTACAGATTTGTTTTTGCAGAGTTTGAAACCTGTAACTCTGATAGGGGGCAGGAACAATACAGGAAAAACAACTGTTCTTGAATCATTTTTCATGTTTTATGACAGGGTAAACCCCGAGGTGACTTTTCGTCATCTTTCCTGGAGAGGCGTGGGTTCGATAGCTCTTGACCCGGATTCGCTCTGGTCTCCCATTTTTCATTCCTACGATATGGATAACGCCATTGAAATGGAAGTATGTGAAAACGGAACAAAGGAAAAGATCCGGATAAGACATAACAGAGAATTCCAGAAAGCTATCTTTGCTTTGCCGCCAAATAAAGGTGTTATGCCCAAAATTGAGACTGGTCAGCAGGCGTTGAGTACGGAATCTCTTGAGTTTGTTTATTATGTCAATGATAAAAAGGAGGGGGAGTCTCACCTTACGCTTGACGGTCACCGATTAGGCATGCATGTTGAAAATCTGAGGAAACCCCTGAAAAAAGTGGCTTTCATCGCCTCAGGGGCTCAACGAAACCCGATGGAAGATTCGGCACGGTTCGGACAGTTGGACATTCACGGGCGTACTGACAGCATTACGGATGTCTTAAAAATAATCGAACCGGATCTGAAGTCTCTGACAACCATCTCACAGGGAGACCATGCGCTCATTTACGGGAATATAGGCATGCCCCGAAAGATACCTGTCTCTCATATGGGAGAAGGCACGGCGAAACTGCTTTCAATAATTTTGGCCATAGCAACAAATGAAAACGGAATGGTTCTGATTGACGAAATTGAAAACGGATGGCATTACTCACTTCTTCCCGACATATTGAAAGCCATTCACAAAATGGCAAATAAGTATAACTGTCAAATTATCGCAACCACTCACAGCTATGAGATAAAAAAATCTCTGGTAAGAGGTCTGTCTTACGAAGACTTTTCAGATATCTCTTACATAAGGCTTGACAGAGAAAAAGGACGCATAAAGCCAAAAATTTACGAATCCGGCATGCTGGTGGCAGCTTTGGAAAGGGGATGGGAGACAAGATGATGATGAATATCACGATTAAAAAAAATATTCTGTTGCTTGTCGAAGGAAGGGATGAAGTTGAATTCTTTGAAGCGTTTCTGAAGTATATAGGTGTTCAGGACAATGTTCAACCTATCGAAGTTGGCGGAAAGGACAAGTTTAAAAATGAATTTCCCGCACTCCTTTTAAGCCCCAACTTTTCTGCTGTAAGAAAATATGGCATTGTGAGGGATGCTGACAACAGTGCTGATAATACGTTTCGGAGTGTCACAGGAATGTTAAGTCGTCATAATCAGCCAGTCCCGAAAGCGCCGGGAGAAATCATATCCTCGGATGACATTACCGCAGGTATTTTTATAATGCCCGGCAATTCGGAAGAAGGCATGCTGGAAGATTTGTGTCTCAGCACTGTCGCCAATCATCCTGTGTCATCCTGTGTGGACGTATATATATCCTGTTTACATGACAATTTGGAGCATGAGAAAGGAAATATATCAAAAGACCCATACAAATATTACTTCCCGAAGAATGAAGCAAAGGCAAAAATGCATGCTTTTTTGGCTGGTATGAACAAATTTGTACCGAGTTTGGGAATTGCAGCTAAAAAAGGTTATTTTAATTTTGATTCAGGAACTCTCAATGATATCAAAATGTTTTTGCAGAAATTAGTGGCATAACCTGCCGCTCTGATCTTTTAATTACAGCATAACCCTGAGCTTTCACGTTAGCGCATCTATAATAATGAACTTTGAGCAAGTTAAAATAGTTATTGATTAATTACTCTCTATTGTTGAAAAGAACAGGTGGAGCGAAGAAGATTTTTTTGAAATTGTGGAAAAACACAGAAATGAAAAGAAGAAAAAGTGAGACTGGTTGTTGACACAAACATATTTTTATTTTTCTCCGGATTAAATCCCAAAAGTTACTATTCTTTTAAAATTATATATGAGGAGGTGAATGAAATGAAAAAGAAATTCCGTGCAGAGTGTCTTATTGTTTTGTTTTTGTTTGCGGCATCAGCGGTTGGTTGTGAGCGAGTTGAAAGACGACCGTTTGATTACAGGTACACATCCCCCATTGATGTTGACATCATTGTCAAAGGTGTGACCTATCGTATTAACATGTATCAGAAACGAACTGATACCCCCTTTGAGTATCAGTTTGAAAATGACGGTGATGTTGATATTACAATAAATGGTGTAACCTATGATATTGACAGCCCCTATGATATCGATACTAAAAAGATAAAAAAGAAGAAAAAACCTGCAAAAAAGTCGAGCAGTTCATATCCTAAAAAATCGTCCTCTACGATCAAAAAGTCGAGCAGCTCATATCCTAAAAAATCGTCCTCTGCGATCAAAAAGTCGAGCAGCTCATATCCTAAAAAATCGTCCTCTGCGATCAAAAAGTCGAGCAGCTCATATCCTAAAAAATCGTCCTCTGCGGTCAAAAAGTCGAGCAGTTCATCTTCTAGGAAATCGTCCTCCTCGTCTTCTAAGAGCAGAAAAAGAAAATAAGATGATTTACAATTTATGTATGTTTGATCGTAAAATCGTAAATCTGAAATCGTGAAGCCATGACTATCAAACACATCGAAGAATACAGGAACCCGGAAATTTCACGGAAACTGGCGGATCAGATAAAGAAAATCAGCCGGAAAAACATCCGTCTTATGGAAGTCTGCGGCACACATACTATGTCAATTTTCAGAAGCGGCATCCGGGGACTTCTTCCGGATACGATTTCGCTGCTTTCCGGTCCCGGGTGCCCTGTATGCGTGACATCCCAGAATGAGATTGACGCGTTTATCGCACTGGCCAGCATTGACAATGTTATCGTGGCGACCTTCGGGGATCTGATGAGGGTCCCGGGAACATCTTCATCCCTCCAGAAAGAACGGGCAGAGGGCAGGGATATCCGTGTGGTTTATTCTTCTTCTGACGCGCTTGAAATTGCTAAGAAAAACCCCGATAAAAAAGTTGTCTTTCTCGGGGTCGGCTTTGAGACGACTGCCCCGACCATTGCCGCGACCATCCTTTCTGCAAACGCTATGAATCTGAATAACTATTTCGTGTTCTCAGCCCATAAACTGGTGCCTCCGGCCCTGTCCGCGCTGATGAAAATCAGTAATATGAAAACAGACGGTTTCATCCTTCCGGGTCATGTTTCTGTAATTATCGGCATGAAGTCATACCAGCCCTTTTTTGACCAGTATCAGATTCCGTGCGTCATCGCGGGATTCGAGCCGGGAGATATTCTGCAGGCCGTGTCCATGCTGATCTCGCAGATCGAATCCGGCAGCCCGGAGCTGGCGAACGCCTACCCTCGAGCGGTAACTGACGAAGGAAACCAGAAGGCGAGAAAAATTATGGGAGATGTTTTCGAAACCACGGACGCGAACTGGCGCGGGCTGGGAATCATTCCGGAAAGCGGCTTAAATATCAGGAAGGAATTCGCATCATTTGACGCACATAAGATGGCTGATATAACGATTCCTGAGTCAGAAGAACCCAAAGGATGCTCATGCGGTGCTATCCTCACCGGAGAAAAAATACCTCCTGAGTGCCCTCTTTATAAAAAGGCTTGTACGCCCGTGAACCCGATCGGTCCCTGTATGGTTTCCAGCGAGGGGACGTGCGCGGCGTATTACAGATATCATCGGTAGATGGAAAATACTCCCGAAAAGCTCGCTTGGGATTAACAAATCTCAAGCATTTCAGGCGGATTTGTCAATCCGATGGAGCGGGGATTTTCCATCTACTACAGCACTTTGAAAGTCCGTGCCCCCCTTCTTGCTCCAGCCGGACTGGCAAGTCCGGCCTTGCAGGGGGTCACGAATTTACGAAGTGCTGTACTACTGCCCGACCAAATAAAATAAGTTTTGACAAGTGCGATTATAAAGGAGCAACTTGTCAAAACTTATTTGGTCGGGCACTACTGATCATGCGCGTAATTTTACTGTCCTTCATATCCTTTTTCGAAAAAGCATGGCGTTGAAAGTTCTCCGCAGTATCAGGGAGACCGAAAACTGTACACTTGGACACTTTGTGTATGATTTTGTACAGTTTTGCACAGATTTGACATCGGGGTATTAATATATAATTAGCTTGATATACAGGATATATTCATTTTAAAAACGAAAATCATACATAATTGTCCGGGTTTCCACCTATTGAACACAGATGCAACAAAGCTGGACAGATGAATATAATGACGAGTTGACAGAACGATTTGAAATTGTTAACGCATAATTCATGCCAAGAAAAACCTGAATTGGATTATGATAATTCTTTATCACGTTGGGTTGGATGATATTCCCCTTTCCGAAAATCCATCCGTCAAAACTTAGCGGCTTTATGTTTTATGTTTTATGTTGACTTCTTTCCAAATATTATATATATGAGAAGAAGTCACCAATATAAATGCATAATTTTTGATGGAGCGTAGTTACATGGCTTGTGAGCAGGCTCTGTCTGGTGTAAGACAGGCAGTGAAATGATAAAGTATTTCTTGAAAAAAACGACGGCTCGGAGGCCCGAGCATACTCCCTTAGCTATGATTCTGCTTTGCCTTATCGTCATCTGTTTCAATGGATGTGCGGTAAAAAAAAACAAGCCTGAGCCGTCCCCTGAAACAGGTTTAACATTTGCCGCGGAATCAAAAGAAGCAGAAAATTACGCATCTTCCGATTCAGTAAAAAAAATGTCCGAATCCGTAAGAGATGAATATCTCTTAGGCCCCGGCGATATTTTGGATCTCAGGGTCTGGACCCGCGCCGAAATTTCTGACGCAGATATCATCGTAGGCCCGGATGGAATTATCACAGTGAACCGCGTCGGCTCCGTCCTCGTGGACGGACGGACCAGGGGGGAAGTGACACAGGAAATCATCGAAAAACTTTCCCACTTCTACGTTGACCCCGAGGTCACCCTGACCGTTAAAGAGTATAAAAATAACAAGGCGTTTGTACTGGGCAGGGTCAAAAATCCGGGGGTGGTTATGTTTTCGGGCAAAGGTACGCTGCTTGAAGCCTTATCCCTGGCCGGGGGGCTGCCCTTCGATGCTACGGAACAGACATCTCTTACCAAATGCGCCATTATCCGCGGCAAGAGCCTGATTATCTGGATTGATTTGCACGAGTTGCTCTATAACGGCAATATGGCCCTGAACGCCCGCATCCGTAACAATGATGTGATTTTCATTCCTGAAAGCCAGTCAGAGCTTGTTTATGTTATGGGCGAGGTGCATAACCCCGGGGCTTTCCGATTGACAAGTCAGTTAAATTTTATGGATGCCCTGATGATGGCCGGCGGTCCTACCGACGATGCCAGACGAAAAAAGCTTTTCATAATCCGGCCCACGCCTGACGGAAAAGGAGATGTCGTGAATATTGATCTGAAAGGAATGCTTAAAACAGGAGATTTCAGCAAAAATTACCTTTTGGAGGATGGCGATGTGATCTATGTGGCAGAAAAAGGAGCCACAAAGTTTAACTACTTTATTGAACAACTGATGCCTTTCCTTAACATTATAAGTCTGTCCACCTCTCTTGCGGAAAGCTTCGGATTAATGCAGAAATTACGGCAGGACCTCTGGGGCCAGGAAGGGTTTGTGGGAAATTAGGTGCCATGACATCGGATGGAAACAAAGAATCCCTCCTGCCAGGGACAAAGCCAAATAAGCCAATTGATATAATAGCGTTTGTTATCCGTTATACCTTGGCTATCATTTTTCTTGGCGTTTTCGGATGCACTCTGATCACTCCCTTTATGCTGATGAAAATCCAGACTTACTATGAAGCCTCTGCCACTTTGAAAATAGAGACCGGGCGTGAGACGTTGATCGGCGTGGGTGAGGAAACCTCTGTCCTTCGGGGAGACCGATACAAAAAGTTTTTCAACACGCAGACCATAATCATCAAGAATCATACTCTTCTGGAAGAAGCGGTAAAAGGAGTTTCCCCTGATCAGAAAGATGCCTATTTTCCAAAAGATATGCCTCCTTCCAATTGTGCTGCCCTTCTTGCCAGAAGACTTGGTATCGAACCCGTCAGAGGCACTCATCTCCTAGCCCTTACGTTGCAGGGGAACAGGCCTGATGGACTGGCCGAAATACTGAACAGCATCACAGAAGCTTACGTGGAGCGCATTGAAAAAGAGAAAAAAGATAAAAACGCCAAGCGGCTCAATTTTTTGAAAGATGAATATAAAAAGTTGGAAAAAGGAATTCGGGAAAGAAATGAAAAGATTCAGGAACAGGCAAAAAAATTGGGTTCCAGCGGCTTTAAAGCATCTTCTGACACCTATTCCAGAAGAGCCGAAGAACTTCGGAAAGCCATTACCCAGACTTACATCAAACGGGTTGAAGCCGAGCATCTCTATCAGCAGAAACGTCTTGAAAAAGACGAAATAGCAGCCTTATCAATGGAAAATCATGTGGAAGAAATGATATCTAACAATGGCGAACTTAATGCTGTCCGATCCGCTACCTACGAGCAACTGGAGGCGATGCAGGCTGCCATTGAAGGTTTAGCTCCGTCCAATAAAGAGAGACGTCATATTGAAGATAAAATGGACGCTATGCGGGCCTATGAGCAGAATATGCTGAACAAAGTTCGATCCTTGGCTGAGAAAACACTCTACGGTAAGCGGGAGTACCAGTTGAAGCTTGAGCTGATCAAGACAAAGAAAGATTATGAGTATGTGCTAGCTGTTGAAAAGGAACTCCTTCGAGAGCTCAGAAAGCTTGAGAAAGAGTTATCGCAGAATGCCGTAACTTTGATCAACAACAAAAACCTGCGGAACGAGATTGCCTCCATGCGTACTCGTCTGATGAGATTTCACAGCCAGATCAATGATCTGGAATTGGAATCCAAAGCAGCGGGCCGCGTGTCTGTTTCAATTCCGGCCCAGACGCCGACTTCACCGGCCGGAACGAACAGAAATAAGCTCCTTATGCTCTGTGCAGTTCCGCCGTTCGGAATCGTCATCGTCCTCTTTTTCGCCCTTTATATTCTGGACAATCGTATCAGAAATCCGAAAGATGTGGAACATGCGCTGGGACATCCCCCGAGCTGGCCAATCTCCCAGGGACCACAGGAAACCGAGTTCGCTCGGCTCAGCCTGGACGCTCCGGACTCTCTTTCATCCAAAGCCATTCACAGCCTGGCTTTCCGGCTGCATCGGGATACGGAAGTTAATCAGACCAGGGTTTTTCTTTTTAACGGTGTCGGCTCCAGGGTCGGAACTACTGAAATCCTGCTTAATGTTTCTCATGGCCTTGGTCAGATGCTGCCCCGTATTCTGATAATAGAAGCCAATGCTGTCAGTCCCACCCTCAGGAAAAGACTTGGAATTCCTCAGTCCTCCCAGCCGGGGCTCGGAGAAATTCTGAAGGGACAGAATACGCTTGAAGAATGCATCTACACTGATAATGAACGAAACGCGGATATTATTTTTGCTTCGGAAGGTGAAATATATCAGGCAGGTACAATATTCCAGGAAACTATGATAAAAATAAAAGACAATTACGATATGATTTTAATAGATTCCGCATCTGTCTTGCAAAACGATTTTACGGAATACCTTGCGATGTACGCGGATGTCGTTGTCCTAGTTGTCCAAGGAGACAGCACAATGTACCGAAACCTCAGACGGGTAGCGGAATTATTCATTCGTCTGGAAGTTCCGGCGATTGCCTCGGTTCTCAACTGGGGGGGGCCGAAATCAATGTCTGTATTACAAAAAATAATGACGCACCTTGAAAGCCCTTTGACCAGAAGAGATAACCCTGAACGTGCATTATGAAATTCGCAGAAATTAAATAAATATGCCCCTGCCTTTGAAACAAAAAATTTTACTGACAAAGCCTGCCCGGAGCCGAGAACGGATATGCCAATCCGAATCGTTCGCCGGATTCCCTGATTCGGAAGGGCCGAAGATACGTGGTTCGGAGTCGGGGCATGAAAGGTAATTTCCTTTGTCTGATGATTCTGGGTGGATGGCCGCTTATAGTTCTGATTTTTTTTAAGATGCAAAAACCCAGGCAGGCCATGATAACAACCTTCTGGGGAGCTGTGATGTTCCTTCCCATGGATAATCTGAGTAATTTTACACCGCTTATTGATTATCACAAGTTGAGCGCCGCATCTCTCGGCGCCTTTCTGGGAGCGGCGTTGTTCGACAGGGAACGGCTGATGTCCTATTCTTTTCACCCTGTGGATATCCCGATATTTATATGTTGCGGATGCGGATTTGTAACATCGGTTCTCAACGGAATTGGCGCGTATGACGGCTTCAATGTGGTTGTGAATACGAGCCTGATGTGGGGAGTGCCTTACTTTATCGGACGCTTCTATTTTTCGGATCCGGACGGATTAAAGCTTCTTTGCCGGGCGATTTTTATCGGCGGACTCATCTACATCCCTTTTATCCTTTACGAACTCAAAATGAGTCCCAACCTGCACTGGATGGTATGGGGGTACGCTCAGCACTCCTTTTTGCAAACTCTGCGCGGAGGAGGATATCGTCCCATGGTGTTCATGCAGCATGGGATTATGGTGGGAATGTGGACGGCCATGGCCTCGCTCACTGCTATTTGGTGTGTCTATGCAAAGACATTCTCCGGGAAAATGCGGGGAATACCGGTCGGGCTGCTTGTATTTATAGTTTCAATCGCTACCATAGCCTGCAAATCTACGGCAGCTACGGGATGGCTCGCTATTGGAATCGTTTTTTTGTTTGTTTCAACAAAAATGAAAACCACATTTTTTATATGCTTGTTACTCGCAATACCTCCGGCATATATGATAACACGGGGCAGCGAATATTGGGACGGCCAGAACCTGGTTACTCTCATATCAGATACAATTGGCGAAGAAAGGGCTCAGTCTCTGGACTTCAGGTTCCAAAATGAAAATATCCTTGTGGAAAAAGCTATGGAGCGTCCTGTTTTTGGCTGGGGCGGATGGGACCGCTCCCGGGTTTTTAATGAGGAGGGTGAGGACATCAGCGTAACCGACGGGTTTTGGATCATTATTTTGGGAACAAAGGGCTTCGTTGGTCTTCTCTCTACCACCCTTGTTATGATGCTGCCGATGATTCTTCTGGTATTAAAATGTCCTCCCAGCCTGTGGAAAAGACCGGAATATGCTCCTGTTGCTGTTTTGCCGCTTATCGTGCTGCTGTTTACAGTGGATTGCCTGCTGAATTTCATGATGAACCCTATTTACATTATTTTTGCAGGGGGGGTTTCCACTATGTTGGGGATTTACGGGATCAGGCCTATTCAATATCCGGTTCGAGCGCGTGTGACAACCGCACAGGATGCGCTTGAACCTGATACAAAGTTCAGGTCGGTGAATATATGCAGTGTCTTGGGTCAGCGCAGGAAAGAGTTGCATCAAATAAGCAGGAACAGACATAAAACAAGGTTTGGTGTTGGAGCATTGGGATATCAGCGTACAAGATTCATTCAGGATGTCAGTCATGGGATTACAAGACAACTGACTGACAAAACAATGCTCCGGAAAAGGTAATTGAAAAAGTTTTCCCTGTGAGGTAGGTTTCCAAAAGTTTCGAACACCTTGGAATCATTTAAAATTAAAGAGTTGGGAATGAGATCAAAGAAACAAACATATAAGCGTAAAAACAAAGGTTCTGAAAAGTTATTTAAATCCTTGTGTTCCAAAATACCAGGGCTGCTTAAATTTGTGTTTTTCAAAACCATCGGGATATTGTGGCTTATAGGAATCATTATGGTGGTGAGTGTCTTTCTCGTTCCCAACCACTGGAGCGATTATGGGAATGCGATTCCCGGAAATAACGGATTTGCCACACTCAGAGAGGTGATCATTTCGGTAATACCTATGGGCCAGGTATCGGATAAAATCCTCCGCTTTCTTGTTTTTGCCTTATTATCCTTCTGCCCGGCAGCCTGTCTGGGTTCGATGAGACGAGGACTTTTTATCGCCACCGGCGTGGCTCCCTTTGGATTTATTCTGGAAATCATTGCCAACAAATTTGTCCCGAGCTATGGCTTTTCGCCGAAAGATGTGATAATCGGCAATGCCGGGGTGATTTTTGGAATTGTAACTGGTATGATGGTTCGAATAATTTCCCGTAAAATCAGTAGGATATACAGAAAAAAGGCTTTAAAATATAAGACTTTGCCATTGGAATCCCCGGTCCCCCTTTACGAAGGGGAGGAACCATCGTCTGTTCCTGGTACCTTTCATAAAAAGGGGGAGGAAACTCCTCATTCGTAAAAGGGGATTTCCATACCCGGGTAAAAAATTTTTTCCATGAACAATTCTGATTCTGACGGATTTCGCGGTTTCTCCGAACTGTCATTCCGGGGAACCTTCATGATCCGAAGCTCACAACGAAGAATGAAAGCCGCTGTCATTGTTTACAGGACAGAAACCGCGGTGGGAGAAACCCGGCTTTTTCCCGGGACAGGCGCTGACGGAAAAAGCCGGGTTTCTCTGCCGTCCGTCTTTTCTATCCTGCGCACTCCCATATAAATCAGGAGAATTTTCCAATTTTAGCACTGGTAGTTAACCCAATGGATTCCGTGTTAAAATTGAGAAATATTCATTTTTCAATTTTTCGTTCGACTGAGCTCATGTCGAAGCCCGGAATGACAGTCGGAAAAAATTTGTAACTATCTGAAATCAGATTGAACCATAAAATCAGTCAGAACCATGAACAATTTATTGAAAGGGGTTACACATGGGCCACAAAATTTACTTTAACTCGCTACTTATTATGGGTATCCTGATACTCGGAATCCTTCCTGCCAACAGAGCCTCGGCGCAGACCAGACTCGCTGTCGGAATGAATCTGACCTGGGTGAACTATTATGGAGATGAGCTGATGTTCACAGACCTTGCCAAAACTCTCGGCGGCGGAGGGACAGGATATGACGGTCCCAAAACCGGGGGTTGGATGACAAAAGATATCGGCAAATGGGACTGGGACACTGGCAAGATCGGCCAGATTCCCTTGGATAGCAACGGCTATCCGCTGGAGCTTCCCTATAACGGATCATACGTACATGCCATTTTTTCAAACAATTATCCGGAGGGAGCTTATCTGGTGCTTTATGACGGTGAAGGAGAATTGGCAGTGACTGAACAACGCGGGGGGGGCACTTATGAGATTGAAAATAAACCTGGGAGGATCATGTTTCACCTGGGAGGAAAAAAAGAGGAAAAGACAACATTCAATGGCTTGGAAATCAGAAGTTCGGAAAAAGGCAATCATATCAGGAATATCAGGATTATTCCTGAGAACATGGAGTTTACCTATCAGGACAATATTTTCTACCAACCTTTTGTTGACGCTCTGAGACCTTTCCATGCGCTCCGATTCATGCAAATCCAGGGTACCAATTCCCAGTATTTCATAAACCCGGGGAACTTTAAAGACATGTCTGTTACTCCCACTGATACCCATACCGTCTTTGGCGGGCAGAGGGACTGGGCAAGACGACGTAAAACGACCGATTTTACACAGGAAACTAAACCTGGAAAGGCCGTTGCTTATGAATATCTCATTCAGTTATGCAATGAGATAAGGGCCGACGCCTGGTTCTGCATTCCCCATCTGGCAGATAACAATTATATCCTTGAATTTGCAAAGCTGGTCAGGGGCAAGCTTGATTCTGATCTTAAGGTTTATATCGAATATTCAAATGAATGTTGGAACTGGGCATGGGGGTATCCCCAGTCCAACTGGTTGCAGGCTGACGCTCCGGGCATGCCTGAAGCGATTCAAAATGACCTGAAACCGCTTCCGGGGTTTCCCGAAAAAATCGCCTACATGCATAAGCGGGTTTTCGACATCTGGCTTTCGGTGTTTACGGGAGAGGATCGGAAACGGCTGATACGCACGGTCGGCGTACAGCGCAGATGGCCTGACAACACCCGGCGTGTTCTGCAATATCTTAAAGACAATGCAGCCCCCGGAGATCCTGGATGTGATATGGTTTCGCCCTCGGGCTACTTTGGCCTTACTTCCGAAAAGTATGAGGAGATTGCGGGCATGAGCAGTGTGACGGGAGAGACAGTTATCCGACTGGCGGATCAGATATTTGAAACCGATACTTATACGGCTCAGTCAGCCCAGTATGCAAAGGATTTCGGTGTTATGTATGGGATTTACGAAGGCGGGCCTCATCTGGATCCGCGGGCTGAGTTGCACACAGAAGCCTTCTGGGAGGCAAAGGTTCATCCCTTGATATATGATCTGTATATGAAAGCTTTCGAGAGACATGCATCCCCGGAGGTGAATTGCCATATATTTATGGCATTCGATTTTACAGAAGGCGTTTTCGGACATCTTGATAATGTTCATCAGCTTCGCTATATGGAAAATCTGATGAATATTGCTCCGAAATTCAAGGCATTACTGGATGCAAATATTTCCAAGCCGATCCCTCAGGGCGACATTAATAAAAGCTGGGTTGCAGATATTTCAGACGTCATCTTATCTTTGCAGGTACTGGCAGAACTTGCTTTTATACCCGTTTATATAGAGGCTGATGTCGGCAATAACGGAAAAATAGGCTTGGAAGAAGCGATTTATATCCTTCGTAAGAAATCCGAAACAAAATAAGACTATTTCGGATTTATGGATGTCCACCTTTTACCAGTGGTTCAGAAACAAAATGTTTTCCAGAAAATGACCTTTTATTTTAAAGAGATATAAAATATGCCTGAAAATATTTTTCCGGCTGTCCCGGGCTTTTTCCTTTTAATAATAATGACAGTTTGCCAGTTTGCCCGGAACTGTCATAAAATATGCGCAAAATATGGCACGAAACTTGCTTATGACAAATCTGTCCCTTATTTTGCCAAAAAACATGTTATTTTTTCGCCCGGTATCAGTTCCCGAAAGCAATATTCTGATCACTGATCACAGAGGAGGAATAATATGGCTGAAATACGGATATTCGTGCCTGTGCTGATTTTCGTACTTGTGACATTCGGAAATGCCACGGCCCGGGAAGTTCCCCCGGGACAGGAAACAGTCAGGTCGCATACCGGGGGCGGACAGAACACATCTCCGACCGGAGAAGTTCCTTGCGGAAAATACCAGGCGGAGAGAAATTCCGGGGAAACGGCGAAACAGAAAGAAATCTGTCTCCGGGCCCGCACGGAAGAATAATAAAGGAAAAAAGAAAAAGAGGGAAACGAAGCGGGAAAAAAAACTGAAAAAGAATATGATTTTCTCACTTTGCAAGACAATCTCTCATTATTTTCCGGATTTATTCGATAAAATCAGTAAGCTGGAAGACTGTCGCAAAAGAAAACATTACGAACTGGCAGAATTGGTAATGGCCTGCGTGTTCATGTTTATCTTTAAAAAAGGTTCCCGGAATGCCTTTAATAACGAACGTTCCGAGGAAGAGTTCAGAACAAATTATGAGAAGATATTCAAAGTACATCTTCCTCATATGGATACGGTCGATGAGGTTATGAGAATATCGGATGAGAGGCAGTCGGAGAAGTTGAAAAAAGAGATGACAGGTGTACTGACAGAAAGGAAGATATTTCACAAGTACAGGCTTCTCGGCAAGTATTTCAGGGTCGTTATCGACGGAACGCATGTGATGAATGTTAACGAAGGACATTGCAACCGATGTCTGCACAAAACTTCCGAACATGGGAAAACAACGTATTTTCTTAAATGTTGCCCGAAATTTTAATTCTAATCCGGGAATCCTTGTCTGGAAAGCGTTTACTGATTCGCCGTCTTGTAAGAGCCGATTTTAATTTGTTT
>JAUCGG010000017.1 GCA_030378015.1 Desulfococcaceae bacterium HSG8 | reverse complement strand
CAGACCGGTATGAAAAAAAATCCCGGACCGGAAAAAATCAGTTCCGAGCCGGAAGAAAGAGTAACTGTTTCTTGTCATAGCTATTTTTTTTCTTTGTCTTTTTATTAATTTTGTTTCTGAATCACTGGGTGTCTTTGTGGCATATCCGCAAAAAAAATGTCACAAAGGCACAAAGGCACGAAGTTTCACAAAGTTTCTTTGTGTTTCTTTGTGCCTTCGTGTCTTTGTGGCATACCTGCAAAAAAAAATGCCACAAAGGCACAAAGACGCGAAGTTTCACAAAGTCTCTTTGTGTTTCTTTGTGCCTTCGTGTCTTTGTGGCATACCTGCAAAAAAAATGTCACAAAGGCTTGAAGTTTCACAAAATTTCTTATGTTTTAAAAGTGAAAAATAAAAAAACTTGACATTCAAACCCATATGATACACAATAGAATTGTGATTCAGTTATATTATAGTCATCTTCGGCCAGAAAGATTCGGATAAACAAACGGCTCGGATTCACACGGAATACCATTTCTTATACGCATCGAATCGCAACCGGTATAATACAAAAGCATCGGTTCTCGCAATCGCCCTGTGCGCTTACTTTTCAGCCCTGCATCCAGAAATTCCAACTCAGTGTTCGGAAGTTGTATTTTATTTTAGGAATTCTCAAAAAAGAACCCGCGATTTTTCAGGACACGGATGAACACGGATCATTTTGTAATGAAATCCGTGTTTATCCGTGTCCCAATAACCCGCGGTTTTTAAAGACCCGGAGAGCCGCATACACCGGGTATATTATTTTTCGGGAGGGAATTTATTATGAAAAGGATAAATTTGAAAATTCCGCTGCAATCCCCGGAGGATAGTGCATCCTTCGGGGGATTGAAGATATTTTCCCTGATAAAGCCAAACCTGCCGTGAGGCAGGGACGGAAAGCCACGGGTCTCATTGAGAAAGCCGGGTTGCCTGAGAAAAAGGCAAACCGGCTTTTTTTATTGTAAAAATCCTTTTTCGCACTGCAAGAATCCTTTTAACCATCAGATGTAATGTAAGGAGGACAGAAAATGAAAATTTCAGAACGGACTTTCAGATTTGCAGCACTGTTTATGGCACTGATGCTGGGTTTCGGAACTGCCGCGTATGCCGGTTCCCTCATCATTGATGATTACGGCAGACTGCCCCTCTCTTTTGTACCCAATGCGGGGCAGACGGATGAAGAGGCCCGGTTCCTGGTCAGAAGCTTCGGGGGAACAATGTTTTTCACTCCCGGGGAGGTGATTATTTCACTGCCCGGAACAGGCTCCGATCCCCCGGGAGTGCTTCGGATTCACTTTGACGGCAATGATCCGGATGCACAGATCACCGCGGGTGAAACCCTGCCGGGAACTTTCAATTATTTCACCGGCGATGACCCGGCCCGATGGCATACCGGTGTTCCCATCCATCACAGTATCCTTTACACTGATCTCTGGCCGGATACTGACCTGCGCTATGACGGGCAGGAAGGCTATCTCAAAAGCACATTCACCGTCGCTCCGGGCGGAGATCCCTCCCTGATTCGCTGGTGCTATGACGGGGCTGAGGATGTCAGCATTGATCCCGACACCGGCGATCTGCTGATCGAAGCGGCCGGCCGTATCCTGCGGGAACAGGCCCCGGTTGCGTGGCAGGTCATCGGAGGCCAGGATGTTCCGGTCAGAGCCTGCTTCGCGCTTGCCGATAACGGGGAGATCGGCTTTGAGGTTGATGATTATGATCCGGCTTACCCGCTGGTGATTGATCCGGTCACGCTGGTTTACAGCACCTATCTGGGCGGGAGTGCCACAGACTGGGGTTTTGACATTGCCGTGGACAGCGATGGCAATGCATACATCACCGGCATGACCCAATCCTCCGACTTTCCCAGTCAGAACAGTTTCGGCGGCGGGTCTGAAGATGCCTTTGTGAGCAAGTTGAATGCGGCCGGAGACAGGCTGATTTACAGCACATATCTGGCCGGGGGGAACAAAGATCGTGGTCTGAGCATCACTGTGGACAGTGAGGGCAGCGCATATATCGCAGGATACACCAAATCTCCGGACTTCCCTGTGACCCCGGGTTCATTGGATATCGGACTCGGAGGCACTCATGATGCCTTTGTGGTCAAACTGAACGCGGACGGAGATGAACTGATTTACAGCACATATCTGGGGGGAGATGCCGACTGGGAATCTGCCAGCGGCATTGCTGTGGATAATGACGGCAACGCACACATTAGCGGATACACTCGCTCCGGTGATTTCCCGTTGGTAAACCCGTTTCAGGATACTTACGGCGGAGGTAAGCAAGATGCTTTTGTGACCAAACTGAATGCGGCAGGAAAGGAACTCGTTTACAGCACCTACCTGGGTGGAGACAAGTATGATGAGGGGAGGGGCATAGTTGTGGATACCGAGGGCAACGCATACATTGCCGGGACAACTCAGTCCTCGGCTGATTTTCCACTCGTGAATGCATTCCAAAGCACTTACGGCGGTGATTATGATGCCTTCATAACAAAACTGAATGCGGCCGGCAATGAGCTGATTTACAGCACATACCTGGGCGGGAACAATCGGGATGACGGTTATGATATTGCCGCGGATGACACCGGTAACGCCTATATTATCGGAGCGACCCGGTCTCCTGATTTTCCATTGAAAAATGCATTCCAGGACACTTACGGCGGTTCCAATGATGCTTTCGTAAGCAAACTGAATCCGGCCGGTGATCGTCTGATTTACAGCACTTACCTGGGCGGAAGCTCCCTGGAAATGGATCATGCCATGGATATCGCCGTGGACAGTGGCGGTCATGCTTATGTCACCAGCAACACGCATTCCTCAGATTTTCCAGTAAAAAATGCATTTGATAACACCTACGGCGGCGGCCCCGGAGATACCTTCGTGACCAAGATGAACGCAGTGGGAGACGGGCTGATTTACAGCACCTATCTGGGCGGATCAGCCACTGATGTCAGCTTCGGCATTGCTGTGGATAGCGAAGGCAGTGCTTATGTTGTGGGTCAGTCTCTCGGAGATTTTCCCCTCGCGAATCCGTTCCAGGGTACTTACGGTGGTAACTGGGGAGATGCCTACATAACCAAACTCTCCTGCCCCTACGACCAGGATACGGACACGGACAATGACGGAACCCCGGACTGCGTTGACGGTTGCCCCGGTGATCCGAGTAAGACCGAGCCTGACGAAAACGGCTGTTCTGAGACCTTGGCTGTTCCCGGCGATTATTCCACCATCCAGGCCGCTATTGACGCAGCCTCAGACGGTGACACGGTTCTGGTCAGCGATGGTACTTACACAGGTGAAGGAAATAAGAATCTGGACTTCAATGGAAAAGCCATCACCGTCAGATCGGAAAACGGGCCTGAAAACTGCATTATAGACTGTGAGAATGACGGGCGGGGATTTCATTTTCATAGCGGGGAAGGTGAAGACTCGGTGCTTTCCGGATTCAGCATTATCAATGGTTCAGTAAGCAAGCACGGCGGCGGGATTTTTTTCAACAATTCTTCCCCGACCATTAGCAACTGTGTCATCAGAGAAAGTTCAGCGACTTACGGCGGAGGAATTCATCTTAATCAATCCTCTCCGATTATTAGCGACTGTACTATTAGCGATAATGAGGCAACTGAATTCGGGGGCGGAATTTACTGCAACTGGTACTGCTACCCGATTATCACCAATAGCACTGTCAGCGGTAATTCAGCAACAATAAAAGGCGGTGGAGTTTATCTCTACAAGTATTCCTCTCCGACTGTTAGCGGCTGTGTTGTCCGTAATAATCAGGCGACTTACGGTGGCGGGATTTGGTGCTACCAATCTTCTCCGACCATTACCGGTTGCCTCGTTTCTGGTAATTCAGCATCATCTCATGGAGGCGGGATTCATTGCAACGCATCCTCTCCGGTCATTAGCAACAGCGTTATTTATGACAACAGGACAACCTACGGTGGCGGAATCTGGTGCTATTACTCTGCTCCGTCCGTTACCAACTGTCTCATTTATGGCAATCAGGCATCATCGCATGGCGGCGGGATTCATTGCAATCACTCTTCTCCATCTATTACCAACTGCACTGTCACCAATAATTCAGCAACGTATGGCAGTGGAATTTCCTGTTATATCGCGTCTAATCCGAGCATTGCCAACTCTGTTTTCTGGAATGACGCACCAAGCGAAATTTTCAGAGACCAAAGCAATCCTGTTGTCACATACTCCAATATACAGGGCGGATACACAGGTGAAGGCAACATCAATACCGACCCGATGTTTGTGGATGCTGCCAACGGCGATTATCATCTCACATCCGTCTCACCCTGTATTGATGCAGGCACATCAGCAGGAGCGCCGGGTCAAGACCTTGACGGTCTTCCGAGACCTCAGAATAACATGGCTGACATGGGAGCTTATGAATTCAGATATTCGCTCCGTTTTCCCGGTGAATACCCCACAATTCAGGCCGCTATTGACGCAGCCTCAGATGGTGACACTGTCCTGGTTGCCGACGGCACTTACACAGGGACGGGAAACAAAGATTTGGATTTCAAGGGAAAAGCCATTACCCTCAGATCAGAAAACGGCCCTGGAAACTGCATTATAGATTGTGAGAATAATGGGCGGGGATTTAATTTTCATAGCGGAGAAGGCGGTGATTCTGTAGTGTCCGGTTTTACGATTACCAATGGTTCGGCAGATCATGGCGGAGGGATTTACTGTAGTTACTCCTCTCCGAGCATTATCAACTGCACTATTGGCAGGAATTCGGTAAACGGCGGCGACGATGAGGTTTGGGGCCGTGGCGGAGGAATTTATTGTGCTTACGCCTCTCCGATCATCACCAACTGCACCATTAGCGAGAATTCGGACGAATTCTGCACTGGCGGTGGGATTTATTGCACCAACTCCTCGCCGATCATTACGAATTGCACCATTAGTGAACATGATATAGGTGGTGGGGGAGGTGGAATTTATTGTGACTATCGCTCTTCTCCGACCATTACCAGTTCCATCATTAGCGGGAATTCGGTAGGCCACAGCGGCGGCGGAATGCTTTCTTTCGGTTACTCCTCCCCGAAACTTATCAATTGCATTATCAGCGGAAATTCGGCAGGCTATGACGGCGGCGGGATTTATTGGTATAATTCTTCTCCGACCATAACCAACAGCACTGTCAGCGGGAATTCGGCCAACTACGGCACCGGCGGAATTTACTGGTTCAAATCCTCCGCAATCGTTACCAACTGTATCATTTGGGGAAATATGCAGAATCAGATCGTATCCGAGAGCAGTTCCCCTGTTGTGAGCTATTCCGACATACAGGGCGGATATGCTGGTGAAGGCAACATCAACGCTGATCCGCTGTTCCTGGATGCGGCAAATGGCAATTATCATCTGACTTCCCTCTCTCCCTGTATTGACACAGGCACATCAGCAGGATCGCCCGATGAAGATATCGAGGGAAATCCCAGACCCCGATGTGACGGGTTTGATATAGGGGCTTACGAAACGGTCTGTGCGGACACGGATGATGATGGTATTTTTGACCGTCAGGATAACTGCCCGGATGTTTCCAATGCAGGTCAGGAAGACACAGACGGCGACAACCTGGGCGACGCCTGCGATGAGGACGACGACAATGACGGCGTGAACGATGCGGATGACGCATTCCCCCTTGATGCGGCCGAGCAGTCTGACAACGACCAGGACGGCATCGGCGACAACGGCGATCTGGACGACGACAATGACGGCGTGAACGATGCGGATGACGCATTCCCCCTTGATGCGGCCGAGCAGGCTGACAACGATCAGGACGGCATCGGCGACAACGGAGATAACTGTCCCGATCTGGCCAATTCCGATCAGTCTGACACGGACGGTGATGGTGTCGGAGATGTGTGTGACAACTGCCCGGATGACGGTCTCGTAGCATACTATCCCTTTGACGGCGACGCGGACGACGAATCCGGCAACGGTCATCACGGCACGGCGGTCGGCGGAGCCTCACTGACATCCGGCAGATGCGGAGATACTGACAGCGCATACAGCTTTGACGGGAACAGCTACATCCGGACAGACTTTGAAGCCGGGCATAAAAATTTCTTCTCCTTCTGGATCAGGACTTCAAAGGTGAACCAGTTGGTTATGGGACCGACTGGCGGACGCTATCATACCTGGGTATTCGGAATCAACAGCAACGGCGAGATTTATTATCAGGATTACAAAACCAATGTCGGAGGCTTTGTCACCCTGACCGGAAATAACGTGGCCGATAATGAATGGCATCATATCGCGGGATATCAGGGATATGCTGACAGAACCCTCAGACTTTATCAGGACGGAGTGCTTGCTGACCAGTATGTCGAAACCGGCAGTTTTGTCGGCTGGGCCACCGGGCCTGAAACAGGAATCGGCAGAGTTCATAACTGGGATTACAACAGTTATTATGAAGGCCTTATTGACGATGTGGGATTTTGGAACCGTGAACTCTCCGAATCAGAGGTTATGGGGATTTACAACGACTGCATTGTGCCCTGCAATGATGCGGACGGTGACGGCGTATGCGGCGACACGGACAACTGCCCGGACATACCCAATGCGGATCAGACAGACACGGACAACGACAACATGGGCGATGCCTGCGATGAGGACGACGACAATGACGGCGTGAATGATGCGGATGACGCATTCCCGCTCGACCCGGACAACTGCGATTTTGCCCATGCAATCGAATCCAAGCTCACCGCAGACGACGGGGCTGCCTATGATAATTTTGGCAATTCTGTCTCCGTGTCCGGCGATTTTGCCATCGTGGGGGCTGAGGGAGATGATGACAGGGGCAGCAATTCAGGTTCGGCCTACGTTTTCCATTATGACGGGGAATCCTGGACCGAGCAGGCCAAACTCAACGCTTCCGACGGGGCAGCGGGTGATCGGTTCGGCTACGCTGTGTCCATGTCCGGCGGTTCTGCCATCGTCGGGGCTTACGCAGATGATGACAAGGGCAGTTCTTCAGGCTCGGCCTACGTTTTCCATTATGACGGGGAATCCTGGACAGAGCAGGCCAAACTCAACGCTTCCGACGGGGCGGCGGATGATTATTTCGGCATCTCTGTGTCCGTGTCCGGCGATTTTGCCTTCGTCGGGGCTGTGGGAGATGATGACAGGGGCAGCACTTCAGGCTCGGCCTACGTTTTTCATTATGACGGGGAATCCTGGACAGAGCAGGCCAAACTCACCGCTTCCGACGGGGCGGCGGATGATTCCTTCGGCATCTCTGTGTTCATGTCCGACGATTTTGCCGTCGTCGGGGCTGACAGAGATGATGACAGGGGCAGCGGTTCAGGTTCAGCCTACGTTTTTCATTATGACGGGGAAGCCTGGACCAAACAGGCCAAACTCACCGCTTCTGACGGGGCGGCGTACGATTCTTTCGGGGTATCTGTATCCGTGTCCGACGATTCTGTCATCGTAGGAGCTTACAGAGATGATGACAGGGGCAGTTCCTCAGGCTCGGCCTATGTTTTTCATTATGACGGAGAATCCTGGATCGAGCAGGCCAAACTCACCGCTTCCGACGGGGCGCCGGGTGATCGCTTTGGCCACGCTGTGTCCGTGTCCGGCGGTTCTGCCTTCGTCGGGACTCGCTGGAATGATGACAGTGAAAGCGATTCCGGCTCTGCGTACGTTTTTCATTATAACGGGGAATCCTGGACAGAGCAGGGCAAACTCACTGCTCCCGATGGGGCGGCGGATGATTATTTTGGCTACGCTGTGTCCATGTCCGGCAATTATGCCATCGCGGGGGCTTACGGGGACGATGGCGGTTCCGGCTCCGCGTATATATACGGAATTGGCTGCTTTGCAGACAGCGATGAGGACGGCGTACCTGATGCTCAGGACAATTGCCCGGACATCTCCAATGCGGATCAGGAAGACACGGACGGTGACAATCTAGGTGATGTCTGCGATGAGGACGACGACAATGACGGCGTGAACGATGCGGATGACGCATTCCCGCTTGATGCGACCGAACAGTCTGACAATGATGAGGACGGCATCGGCGACAATGCCGACCCGGACGACGACAATGACGGCGTGAACGATGAGCATGACGCCTTCCCGCTTGACCCGGACAACTGCAGTTTTGCCGATGCGACCGAATTCAAGATCACCGCAGACGACGGGGCGGCCTATGATAATTTTGGCCATTCTGTCTCCGTATCCGGCGGTTATGCCGTCGTTGGGTCTCCCGGGGATGATTACAACGGGAGCGATTCCGGTTCCCCCGATGACTATACCGGTGCCGCATACATTTTTCATTATGACGGAACCTCCTGGACACAGGAGGCAAAGCTCACCGCAAACGACAGGACCCAGGGTGACAGCTTTGGACAGTCAGTCTCCGTGTCCGGCGATTATGCCGTCGTGGGGGCTTACCAGGATTCTGCTTATGTCTTTCATTATGACGGAACCTTCTGGACACAGCAGGCAAAACTCACCGCCCACGACGGGGCGCAGGGTGATCATTTTGGCGTCCCTGTCTCCGTGTCCGACGATTATGCCCTCGTGGGGGCTTTTTATGATGATGACAAAGGGGTTGACTCCGGGTCTGCATACATTTTTCATTATGACGGAACCTCCTGGATGCAACAGGCAAAGCTCACCGCAGACGACGGGGCGCAGGGTGATCACTTTGGCATATCTGTCTTCGTGTCCGGTGATTATGCCCTCGTGGGGGCCCGCTATGATGATGACAAGGGGAGCGATTCCGGCTCTGCTTATGTTTTTCATTATGACGGAACCTCCTGGGTGCAGCAGGCAAAGCTCACGGCCGCCGACGGGGCGCAGGGTGATCGCTTTGGCAGATCTGTCTCCGTGTCCGGTGATCATGCCGTCGTCGGGGCTATCTATGATGATGACAGGGGGAGCGATTCCGGGTCCGCATACATTTTTCATTATGACGGAACCTCCTGGACACAGCAGGCAAAGCTCACTGCTGACGACGGGGCGCAGGATGACAGATTTGGCCAATCTGTTTCCGTTTCCGGCGATTATGCCGTCGTCGGGGCCATCGGGGATGGTGATAACGGAGCCGATTTTGGCGCTGCTTATGTTTTTCATTATGACGGAACCTCCTGGGTACAGCAGGCAAAGTTCACCGCCTATGACGGACAGGGTAATAACTATGATTACTTTGGCTATTCTGTCTTCATGTCCGGCAATTATGTCCTCGTAGGGACCAGCGATGATGAGAAAGCTCTCGGTTCCGGCTCTGCGTACATATATGAAATGGACTGTTTTACAGACACCGATGAGGACGGCGTACCCGATGGTCAGGACAACTGCCCGGACGTTCCCAATATGGGTCAGACAGACACGGACGGCGACAGCCTGGGCGATGCCTGCGATCCGAGCCCGCATGGCCTGGACTATAGCGATGCGCCGGATACGCCATACTGCACTCTGGCTGCCAGTAATGGGGCAAGCCATATCATCGTCCCCGGCGCTCCCTTTCTGGGTATCGGTGATCCTTCAGATGATCCCGATGCGGAAGCTGACGGCCAGCCAGACCCAGCCGCAATGGGTGATGATAACGCCGGTACTGATCCTGATGATGAAGACGGGGTGTCAATACCTGTATTGTATCAAGGGCAACAAGCTGCCATTACATTTGAGGTTAATAATGGTCCGGCTTATGTTGACGGCTGGATTGACTTTAACGGCAGTGGCGTCTGGGGTGATATGGGCGGCCGGGAGCATGTTGTTTCCGGAAACTATTCTCCCGGAGTCTATACGACCGGTGTGAATGCGCCAGTGGTCAGCGTGCCCCCGGATATAGTGCCCGGGCAAACATTCGCCCGCTTCCGAATTAATACCCTTGGGCCACTGACTCCGTGCGGCGGTCCGGCCGAAGACGGCGAGGTCGAGGACTACATGGTGGAGATTGAAGAACCGGAGCCAGGCATCATCATCGTCGAAAAGCAGACCGACCCTGACGGCTCGACCGAGAGCTTTGAGTTCAGCACTGACTATGGTCCCAACTTTTCCCTGGCTGATGACGGGACGAACAACTCCGGCCCTCTTCTCACTCCCGGCACCTACTCGGTGAACGAGATCAACCTCCCGGCCGGTTGGAACCTGACCGGCGTCGCCTGTAGCGACGGCAGCGACCCGGGCGCCATCGGCCTTGATCCGGGCGAGACAGTCACCTGCGTCTTCACCAACAGCCAGGAACGGGGAACTCTCACTATCATCAAACAAGCCACCCCTCAGGACGGTGCCGACTTTGACTTTACCAGCAACATTCCAGTGAGTGTGCTTGGCGGCAACATCAGCACTGTGGCCGGCGATGGCACAGGGGGCTTTGGCGGCGACGGTGGCCCGGCGACTAACGCCAGCCTGAATTACCCCGGTGGTGTCGCGTTCGATAGCGCCGGCAACCTCTTCATTGCTGACCAGTGGAACCATCGTATTCGCAAGGTGGACGCCATCACGGGCAACATCAGCACGGCGGCCGGCAATGGTACGAGCGGCTTTGGCGGCGACGGTGGCCCGGCGACTAACGCCAGCCTGAATGGTCCCTATGGTGTCGCGTTCGATAGCGCCGGCAACCTCTTCATTGCTGACCTGTCGAACCATCGTATTCGCAAGCTGGACGCCACCACGGGCAACATCAGCACGGTGGCCGGCGATGGCACAAGGGGCTTTGGCGGCGACGGTGGCCCGGCGACCAGTGCCAGCCTGTATTACCCCATTGGTGTCGCGTTCGATAGCGCCGGCAACCTCTTCATTGCTGACTGGTATAACCATCGTATTCGCAAGGTGGACGCGACCACGGGCAACATCAGCACGGTGGCCGGCAATGGTACGGGTGGCTCTGGTGGCGACGGTGGCCCGGCGACCAGTGCCAACCTGAATGAGCCCATTGGTGTTACGTTCGATAGCGCCGGCAACCTCTTCATTGCTGACTATAAAAACAATCGTATTCGCAAGGTGGACGCCACCACGGGCAACATCAGCACGGGTGGCTCTGGTGGCGACGGCGGCCCGGCGACCAGTGCCAGCCTGTATTACCCCACTGGTGTCGTGTTTGATAACGCCGGCAACCTCTTCATTGCTGACCAGTGGAACCATCGTATTCGTAAGGTGGACGCCACCACGGGCAACATCAGCACGGTGGCTGGCAATGACACAGGGGGGGTTGGCGGCGACGGTGGCCCGGCGACCAGTGCCAACCTGCATAACCCCACTGGTGTCGTGTTTGATAACGCCGGCAACCTCTTAATTTCTGACAGGTCTAACCATCGTATTCGCAAGGTGGAGGCGTTGCCGGTCATGGCCAGCTTCACCCTGGATGACGCCAACCCGGATGATGGCGACGGCGTCAGCTCAAGTGTCACCTTCAATGGCCTGCCCGCCGGCACTTATGAGATCATCGAAAGCCTGCCCGGCGGCTGGCAGTTGGACAATGCCACCTGTACCGGGGCCGGCGGCAGTCTGACCGGTGAAACCTTGTCGGTGGCGGTCGGTGCGGGTGAGGATGTGGTCTGTACCTTCAGCAATACCCACCCCGGCACGATCATCATTGAAAAGCAGACCGACCCTGACGGCTCGGATCAGAGCTTTGATTTCAGCCCCAGCTACGGTTCCGGCTTTTCCCTGAGCGATAACGGGACGAACAGCTCCGGCCCTCTCACTCCGGGCACCTACTCGGTGATCGAGAGCGTCCCGGTCGGTTGGAGCCTGACCGGCGCCACCTGTAGCGACGGCAGCGACCCGGGTGCGATCGGACTCGACGCTGGTGAGACGGTCAGATGTGTGTTTACCAACACTCAGAAGCGGGGAACGATCATCGTTGAGAAGCAGACCGACCCTGACGGCTCGGCCGAGAGCTTTGAGTTTGGCACTGACTATGGTCCCAACTTTTCCCTGGTTGATGACGGGACGAACAACTCCGGCCCTCTCACTCCCGGCACCTACTCGGTGGACGAGATCAACCTCCCGGCCGGTTGGAACCTGGCCAGCGCCACCTGCGACGACGGCAGTGACCCGAGTGTAATCGGCCTCGGGGCTGGTGAGACGGTAACCTGCATCTTTACCAACATTCAGCAGCGAGGCACAATTATCGTCGAAAAGCAGACCGATCCCGATGGCGCACCTGACAGCTTCACCTTCAGCGGCGACGCTGACGGAAGCATCACGGACGACGCGTCGCTCGTGTCCAGCAACTTGCTGCCGGGAACCTACACCTCGCAAGAAATCGTGCCCGCAGGCTGGAACCTGACCTCCATCCGGTGTTACGACCCCACCGGGGACAGCAGCGGCGACGTGAACACGAAAACCGCCACCTTCAAGGTTGAAGCGGGTGAGACAGTCAGATGTGTCTTTACCAACACTCAGAAGCGGGGAACCATCATCGTTGAAAAGCAGACCGACCCCGATGGCGCACCTGACAGCTTCACCTTCGGCGATGACGCCTCCGGAACCATCTCGGACGGCGGGCAGATCGTGGTGTCAGACCTGCTTCCGGGAAGCTACACCTCCCAGGAAACAGTGCCGGCAGGCTGGGAACTGACCAGCATCGTATGTGACGACGGCAACAGCACCGTCAGTCTGGCCGACTTCAGAGCCAACTTCCAGGTCGAAGCCGGTGAGACGGTCAAATGTACCTTCCACAACCGCCTGCCGTTGGACTACGGCGACGCTCCGGACAGCTACGGCACACTGCTGGCCGGCAACGGCGCCCGCCACGCCATCGTCCGGGGACACAGCCTGGGACCGATAGTGGACGCGGAGCCGGACGGCCAGCCTTCACCGCTGGCAGACGGCGACGACCTGAATCCCCCCGGCATGCCCGACGACGAGGACGGCGTGACCCTGCCGCCGGTGCTGACAGCGGGAACGAGTTCCACAGTTATCGTGGATGGCGGACCTTCTGGCGGGATGCTGGATGCCTGGATCGACTTTAACGGCAACGGCGTTTTTGATCACCAAGCCGAGCATCTGTGGGGTGGTGTGAGCCAGTTGTTGAACGGTCAGCCTAACCCCGTCAACAATCTCACTTTCGTGGTTCCGTCCGATGCTGTTATAGGACCCACCTACGCCCGCTTCCGCCTGAGCATGAGTGGCGGATTACAGCCCACGGGTTTTGTCCCTGACGGCGAGGTTGAGGACTACCTGGTGGAGATCGAAAGACTGCAATGCACCGATGACTGCTACGCTGACGACAACGGCGATGACAGCAACGGCGGCACCTCATGGACTGACGCCAAGAAGACCATCCAGGCGGCGGTTGATCAGGTGAACTCCGGCGGCACTGTCCACGTTGCAGCAGGGACATATACCGAGCAAGTCACTCTGACGCCGGGGAAAAACCTTGCAATCCTCGGAGAGGGACAGGATGATGTGACCTGGATCGCTCCTGCTGAGGGAAAATGTCTTGTCGGCAACATGGACGGGTACACCGGGAACATGAATTACGAGATTTCCGGCTTCACCTTTAACGGCCGCAGTGATCCGGGTGCCGAATGGGGCGCGGGTGTAATGATATACAAAGCCCGCAGCGGCCCTCTGAGCCTGAGCATCCACGACAATCGCTTTGTTGAGGACAGAGCATCCGGGGATGCCGGCCACTGGGCAACCTCCATGTTCCTGTGCCATAACCGGTTTGCCCCGCGGGACGGTTCCGGCAATGCCCCGGTGCATATCTATAATAATACAGATGAAACCCTGGGCGGTATGACCATGTCCAACAGTCAGGGGTACGACATTTATAACAATGTTTTTGACGGGTGCAGCGACGCCATTTATAACGGACACGGATGTCCTGACGCGGCTGGCCAGACTTTCGGTGATCATCGCATTTACGACAATGTCTTCAGAAATGCGACAAACGGTTTTCAGCCTGACCCGGATGACGAACCTGCCATTGACTGGAAATACTATGGCGCAGGAGGCGGAACACATCTGCCAAGCATTATCGAAGGCAATCTGTTTGAAGATAATGACACGGCCATAAAATTCAGCATGGACACGGATATGACGTATCCCGAACACCTTGTCCGTGAAAACAGATTTATCAGCAACGAGCTTGCCGTCACAGTTGACGGAGATTATGCCTCCCCAATTAACGCCAGGTATAATTATTGGGAAGCTGCGGATGGCCCGTCAGAAGCGGGATGCGGCAGCGGTGATGCCATTTCCGAAAATGTGGCGTACTGTCCTTTCTATGAAGATGAACCCATGACCACTCTGGCCGATGCTGACGGTGACGGTCTCTGCGGCAGCAATGACAACTGCCCGGATGATTCCAACCCGGATCAGACCGATACTGACGGAGACGGATGGGGCGATGTCTGTGACTGTGACGATGAGGACGAAGATGTGAATCCTGATGCGACAGAAATCTGCAACGGCACCGATGACAACTGCGACGGCATCGCTGATGAGGGATTGCCTGCCTGTTCTCAGGACTGCAACGAAGACTGGGGCGGCACTGCATATACTGACGAATGTGGCGAATGTGTCGGCGGCAATACCGGCAACACCAGCACATGCACCCAGGACTGCAATGGCGACTGGGGCGGAACTGCCGCCGTTGATAACTGCGGAGAATGTGTCGGCGGAAACACCGGGGAAGTTGCCTGTTCTCAGGACTGCAATGGCGACTGGGGCGGAACTGCCACCGTTGATAACTGCGGAGAATGTGTCGGCGGAAACACCGGGGAAGTTGCCTGTTCTCAGGACTGCAATGGCGACTGGGGCGGAACTGCCACCGTTGATAACTGCGGAGAATGTGTCGGCGGAAACACCGGGGAAGTTGCCTGTTCCCAGGACTGCAACGATGACTGGGGCGGTACTGCCACCGTTGATAACTGCGGCGAATGTGTCGGCGGAAACACCGGGGAAGTTGCCTGTTCTCAGGACTGCAACGATGACTGGGGCGGAACTGCCACCGTTGACAACTGCGGAGAATGTGTCGGCGGAAATACCGGGAAAATTGCCTGTTCTCAGGACTGCAACAATGACTGGGGCGGAACTGCCACCGTTGATAACTGCAGAGAATGTGTCGGCGGAAACACCGGGAAAGTTGCCTGTTCCCAGGACTGCAACGGCGACTGGGGCGGTACAGTAGCGGATGCTGATCAGGACAGTGTTTGCGATGACGTGGATAATTGCCTTGGCACCCGAAACATTAATCAGATGGACACTGACAACGACGGTCTCGGCGACGCGTGTGATAATTGTGTCAGTGATCCCGACCCGGATCAGACTGATACGGACGGCGATGCCCTGGGAGATGTCTGCGATAATTGTCCTGACATTGAAAATCCGGATCAGGAAAATGCGGATGGCGATGAACTCGGAGACGCGTGCGATAACTGTCCCGACATTGAAAACCCGGATCAGGAAGACGCGGACGGGGACGAAGTCGGGGATACCTGTGACAACTGTCCCGATGATGCCAACCCGGACCAGGAAGACGGGGACGGGGACGAAGTCGGAGATACCTGTGACAACTGCGCCAGCACCTCCAATTCGGATCAGACAGACGCGGACAGCGACGGCATAGGCGATATCTGTGATGCGTGCGTTGATATGGATAATGACAATGTCTGTGATGAAGATGACAACTGCCCCGGCACTTTCAACCCGGATCAGACTGACACGGACAGCGACGGGCTGGGTGACGCTTGCGATGACTGTCTTGATGCAGATCAGGACACGGTCTGTGACGGAGTTGACAACTGTGTCGGCACTCCCAACCCGGGCCAGGCAGATGCAGATAAAGACGGCGTGGGAAATGCCTGTGACAACTGCTCCGGCGATGCCAATTACAATCAGGAGGACAGGGACAGCGACGATGTGGGAGATGCCTGTGACAACTGCGCCAGTGCTTCGAACCCGGATCAGACTGACACGGACAGCGACGGCCAGGGAAATGCCTGCGACGGATGCCCCGATGATCCGTATAAAATCGAAACGGGTGACTGCGGATGCGGTGTTCCCGATGACAGAGCCGGTGATCTCAACGATGACTGCGTCATAGACCTTGATGATGTTGACATTATCGGGATTCATCTGAATGAGGATGCCGGTATCTGCATGGAATGCGACATTGACGGGGACGGGACAATCACAGTCCTGGACGCGAGAAAGCTCGTGCTGCTGTGCGACTGTCCGGAATGTACCTGTGATGGGAATTAGTAGAATTCCTCCCCCTTTCGTAAAGGGGGCCGGGGGGATTTTTCGTTGCAGGAAAAGGCTGTTACGGCAGAAATCTCCCTCGGCCCCCTTTAAAAAAGGAGGGAGAATTTAATTTACGAATTGATAATAGTAGAATTCCTCCCCTTTTTGTAAAGGGGGCCGGGGGGATTTTTCGTTGCAGGAAAAGGCTGTTACGGCGGAAATCCCCCCCGGCCCCCCTTTAAAAAAGGGGGGAGAATTTAATTTACGAATTGATAATAGTAGAATTCCTCCCCCTTTCGTAAAGGGGGCCGGGGGGATTTTCCGTTGCAGGAAAAGGCTTTATTTTGCCCGCTGCTGCTCGCGGGGGATTGACAAATCCCCCGCCGCGGGGTTCGGATTTGTCAATCCGAACCGAGCAAGATGGGCGCTGCTCGCGGAGGATTGCCCGTTGTTGCTCGCGGGGGATTGGCAAATCTCCGCCGGGGGTTCGGATTTGTCAATCCGAGCCGAGCAAGATGGGCGCTGCTCGCGGAGGATTGCCCGTTGTTGCTCGCGGGGGATTGGCAAATCCCCCGCCGGGGTTCGGATTTGTCAATCCGAACCGAGCAAGATGGGCGCTGCTCGCGGAGGATTGCCCGTTGTTGCTCGCGGGGGATTGGCAAATCCCCCGCCGGGGTTCGGATTTGTCAATCCGAACCGAGCAGGAGGGGTCGTCTCCCCGAACCGGGTATCTTATTCGGAGTTCCTTTACACTCAAACATTTTAAAGAAAGGAGGGTATTATCATGAAAAAACTGGGGAAAAAATTTCTAACATGTTTATTTGCGATGTTTATTGCCATGTTTGTCAGTGATCAGGCATGGGCGGCAAACCTCTCCTTCGATCCGTCCGACTCGGTGATTGGGATCGGCGGGATGACTGACGTGGATATTGTTGTCTCAGGTTTGGAAAATGATGACCTGGGCACATTTGATTTCAATGTGAACTACGACAATAGCGTCCTGGATTTTAACGATTACACCCTGGGAACCGGACTGGGCGATATCTCGGATTATGATGCGCTGAACTGGGGCGACGGCAATCTCGGCGGTACAATACACCTCAGGGAGCTTTCCCTGCTTGATGATTTAAGCTTCCAGTCTGACTCCTTTGCCCTGGCGACGCTTTCCTTTACAGGCATCGGCATGGGAAACAGCCCGCTGTCATTTCCCGAAGATCCGATTCTCGGCGACTTCTCAGGAGATTCTCTTTCCGCAAATCCGGAAAGCGGGAACATCAGTGTCATTCCCATTCCCGGATCACTGTGGCTGCTGGGTTCCGGATTGGCCGCTCTTGCGGGAATCAGGAGAAAGTTTAAGAAACGCTGCTGAACGCGAAACTTCGGTTTTGCGTACACGAAGTGTACTCCCAAACGGAGATGTAGGGTGGGTGGAGCGAAGCGTAACCCACCGTATAACTGATAATAAGATAATCAGTAGATGGAAAGTGCTCCCGAAATGCTCGCTTGGGATTAACAAATGCCCAGGCATTTCAGGCGGATTTATCAGTCTGCCCGGAGCGGTTTAAGGGCATTTCCATCTACTGATAAAAAGCTGAAAAGTAGTTTGCACTTTTTCCGGCTGTAGAACAATTTTTCAAATTGTTTAAAACAATTTGAAAGATTGTTCTACAGTGAAGTGTAAACTGATAAATGAAGGATGCCTACTGATAATCAGCAGATCGAAAACTTCTGCAAACAGTGGACCCCGGGTTAAAATGGGAGCATTCCCCAAAAGTAGGCTGCATACAGATTACCATAAAATTCAAAATATTACTCGTTCCCAGGCTCTGCCTGGGAATGCATTCCGCAAGGCTCTGTTTTACAGGACATTTCGCTTAACTTATCTGTTTTAAAACAAAAAACGAGGCAGAGCCTCTCAGGATGCATTCCCAGGCGGAGCCTGGGAACGAGAATTTCCTACTTTTTGGGAATGCGCCCGTTAAAATCGGAAAACATCCGTTTTCCGATTTTCCCCGGAATGACAATAGTTTAAAACTGTCATTCCGGGGAAAATAAAAAAACGGATGTTTTTAACATTTTAACCCGGAATCCACTGTTTAAAAGGGTTTACCGGAAATTTTTCGATCTGCTGATAATAAATAATACTGGTTCTAACGGATTTTGTGGTTTACCCGAATTGTCATTCCGGGGAAAATCAGGATGCTTTTCCGGAATGTGGATTCCGGGTTAAAATCGGAAAACATCCGTTTTCCGATTTTCCCCGGAATGACAATAGGTTAAAGCTGTCATTCCGGGGAAAATTAAAAAACGGATATTTTTTACTCGTTCCCAGGCTCTGCCTGGGAATGCATTCCGCAAGGCTCTGCCTTGCAGGATATTTCGCTTAACTTGTCTGTTTTAAAACAAAAAACGAGGCAGAGCCTCTCAGGATGCATTCCAGGCGGACGGAGCTTGGGAACGAGAATTTCCTACTTTTTGGGAATGCGCCCGTTAAAATCGGAAAACATCCGTTTTCCGATTTTCCCCGGAATGACAATAGTTTAAAGCTGTCATTCCGGGGAAAATTAATTAAAAAACGGATGGGCGTATTTACAAGTCAGGGGAGTGATTTTCAGTCCCGGAGGACGACTGAAAATAGCCCGGCAATTCATTGCCGGGTGAGTATTCCGGATCATCACGTCCCGTAGGGACGGCTGAAAAAAAGCTTTTCATTCGTCCTGCGGGACTGAAAAACGGGGACATTCGCCCCCGGCAATAAATTGCCGGGCTATTTTCAGTCGTCCCTCCGGGACTCCCTCAAGTTGTAAATGCGCCCAAAACGGATGTTTTTTAATTTTAACCCGGAATCCACTGTTTAACCGGAAATTTTTCGATCTGCTGATAATAACTCGTGAGTCGTAAGTTCTCATAAATAGCTGAAATGGCTCACCAGGAAACTCCCCCCTTTTTTAAAGGGGGCCGGGGGGGATTTCCCCCAACCTGCTGAAATCCCCCTGAATCCCCCTTTAAAAAAGGGGGACTCAGAACAGCGGCTTCAGAGAACTTATGACTGTCGAGATAATAAATAATAAATAATAACAGCAAAAGGTGGGTTACGCTTCGCTCCACCCACCCTACATCTTCAGGTATTTTATTTGTTAAACAATTTAAAAAGGAGGTCAATAAAATGTTAAGAAAAAGCACAGTAATAATATTTGTTTTCCTGCTATTCGGAGGTATATTTAACGTCGCCGGTGCCCAGGCACAATTCACGGTAACGGTCAATGTTACAGATGATTTCGGCGGAAGTGTCGAGTATGAAGGGGCGAAGCTGATTGATCCGCCGGATATCCTGTCACCCGTCGGGGTTTCAGGCATAACCGCAGGAACCGACCTGACATTCAGGCTGGTTCGCGCTCCCCAGACGGCTAACCAGATTTACAAGATTTACGACGTAATCCTGACCTGCGAAGGTGATCCTGAACCGGTATCCGTATATTATGACTTGGTATTTGACGACGGACAGAGCAGCAAAGATGCGGAATATACCCTGACTGTTACGAAAGACTGTACAATTGATGTAAAATTTATCGTCACAGAGTCCTACAAAGCCGCTCCGGATGATGCTGAAGAAGATGCGTCAGGCAATGTAAAGGGGACAGAAGAGGAGCCGTACCCTGATGAGAACAGAGCCATCATGCTGGAGGCGGCTACAACCGCGGGCTTTCGTTTCAATGACGTCACTGCTCCCAAGGACTGCACGGTCCAGGTAGCGAAATTAACTTTTAAAAACCCCCCGGAGTCGGGTTATGTATGCCCTGATTCATCCCCGAATCCCGGGGCCACGCATGTCGCGCCTGAATGGCCCGGGGTCAAGGAAGGTGAAATCACGCTCAACATATATGCACAGGCTGTTGATAATGCTTCGGAATTCACATCAGGCCAGAATAATATATCCGGCAGACTTTTCGGTGCATACGGCCCTGTCACTGTATGTGTATCCCCCGGTCTGAATGCAATACCTCAGATAGATATCAGAGGACTGCTTGGTCAGATTGTTAAAAGGCCAGGATGGATACCTGGCAGTTCTGTAGCTTTCATCATTGAGACAACCGGCGACGGAAGAAGAAACGTGGTATCTTATGAGGGGGAAGTAATCGGGTACGCAGATTACTGTTGGAGCAGCAGCAATGTTTCGGCAGGCCTGACCATCCGGTACAATTTCGATATTCTCACGGTAACGACAACAACTGTTCCGTCAACAACGACAACTATCCCGACGACAACGACAACTGTTCCGTCAACAACGACAACTGTTCCGGTAACAACGACAACTGGTTCGATAACAACGACAACCGGTTCGGCAAATACGACCACAACGACGACAAAACCCGCGGCTTCAACGACTACTACCAGCGCAACCACAAGCACGACAACCACCACAGTTATTTCTACAACACTGACGACCACAACAACGACAATCCCCCTGCCTGAAACTACTACAACTCTTCCTGCGTCAACAACGACAACGACTACTACGACAACAACAACAACAACGACTACGACAATTCTCCCGGAAACCACAGATCCGATAATTGCATCCCGCTCCGGCGGGTCATGGAATGATCCGAATACCTGGTCAAGAGTTACAGGGACAGGTGATATTCCCGGCCCCGGGGATGTGGCACAGATTAATCCCGGGCATACGCTTATCTGCGCCACTCCGATCAGGGTCAGCGGGTTTTACAATTATGGCACGTTGGAAACCCCGGCGGGAAAAGATTTAAGGCTGACAGCAGATACCCTCATCCGTAACGAGGGATATATTGTCGGGGCAGACGGGGCAAACGGAAGAGGAACCAGCCTGTCAGACTATATCCGCGCCAGACCGGGAAGCAGCGTAATACTGGAAGCCCCTGAGATATATAACGGGGAGACCGGCAATATCCAGGCTGGCCGCGGGGGAGATGAAATAATAAGACACGACAACGATTATGCCGAAGGAGGTCACGGAGGCGTAATCTTCATATCCGGGGAAGACATTACTAACGAAGGGGTTATAGGTCCCGCCAGTGATAGTGAAAAAGGTAACGGCGGAATGGGAACCCATCATGGGAGTTACGGCAATGCGACCGGAGGCAACGGAGGTGATACCGTACTCCATGCCGCAAATGCCTTGCTAAACACAAATACCGGCAGAATTTACAGCGGGAGAGGAGGGGATGCTGAAAAGATTTTGCGGGAATCAGCAGACGGGGCAACACCGGGAAGCGGTGGGAATGTGCATCTTGTCGCCAAATCTGTCAGTCAGAACGGGGAAGTCGGCCTTGGCGGCAGCGGCAGTCGGGTCATGATAGATCCGAGCATAGCGGTGACAGGCGACAGCGCACGGATTTACGATGCCGAAGATATCACTATCTTCGGGGGGGATAACCTGACCCTTGATCTCACGAATCTCAGCAGCCAAGCCATTTCCGCAACAGATATGATCACCCTCGCAGTCGGAACCGGAGGTGTGATTGATCTCCGGGGAACATCGGGGAATGCGCTTCAGGCAGGAAATCAGGTCAAAATTTTCGCGGACACAATCCTGCTGGATGATAATGAAAACCTTTCCGAAATAGTTGATGCACCTAATGTTGTAACCGGCCCTGCAAAGATTCTTTATGATGTTATCCTGATCGCACCTCTGCATGTAAGCGCGGAAGGCGGGGAGACTGTCACTGCCGAACTTTTTATTGTCAATAACAGTCCGGCTGACGATACTTACACGTTGGAAGTGAGCGATGCTGAAGACTGGGAGATGAACGGTCTGCCGTCTTCCGTCGAAGTCGGATCTCTCACACGGGAAAATCTTTCTTTGGAGATCACAGTGCCTTCCGAACCGGGAGCAGAGAATACTGTCATGATTACCGCCGCTTCTCTCTCTGATCCTGATACGACAACAGAATCGGAAGTGAAAATCAGGACAAATACAGTTTACGATAATGCTGACCTGGGCGATGCCATACGGATTCTGCGGATGCTGACTGGCATGAACACCGATAACACGGAGCTGAGTCCAGATATCAGCGGCGACGGAAAGATCGGATTTGAGGATCTGATCTCTATTCTGAGGGAGGTTTTGCAGAGCGGATAGAGTTTTGTAAAAAACCCGGTTTGCAAACAAAAAACCCGAGACCAGTCATACGTCGGAGTGCGAAAATTCCGCCTGGCGGCTCCATTTCCGCACTCCCTTTTGCTGGCTCAGGAAAAAAACCGACTATTTTGCAATCATCCGTAAGATATACACAGCGTCTTTCACATCAATTTTGCTTTTTTACTGAATATGCATCGGTACCCGGTTCTCACAAAAAACTATTCTGCAATAATCTGCAAAACATAAATCGCTTCTTCCTGCCCTATTTTCTCATCCCCGTTCACGTCAACACCCATCGCGGCATAGCCTGACTCCGAGGCGGACAGGATGTAAACTTGCTTTCCTGCTGATACTTTCAATGCCAGCACGGCATCCCGCAGTTCAACGGTTCCGTTGTAGTCAACATCTCCGATCACGCTCTGTATGATTTCCACGCTCCGGGGGCTGTTTTCCCCGGAGGGAGTGGTAATCGTGATATTGCCGGTCCGTGCCTGGGACCCGCTGTTGGCCTGACAGGCGAATTTCACGGTCCCGGAGTTGCTGCCGGAGCTTCCTTCTGTGATCGTCACCCACGAGACATTGCTTTCCGCTGTCCAACTCATGCTCCCGGTTCCGATATTGTCCGTGATAAATGTGCCTGTGCCGCCTGAAGGCTCAATGTTTCGGTAATCCGGTATCACGGACAGCACCGCGATTTCATCCCCGGAAACCGGGATCACTGTTACCGGAATCACGAGCGAGGGCGTGTCCGGATCGTCCGAGTCTATAGTAATGCTCCCTTCCTGCTGGGAACTGCCGAGCGAACCCCAGTTTACCTCCGCGTTTACGGTCTGGTCGCCGCTTGGGGAAATGGTGAATGGCGTATCGGGATAGCCGCTCACGGAGAGCCAGTCCCGATCATCGCTCACCGCGCTTACGGTGAGTGTCGCGCCGCCGATATTACGAATTGTGAGCGTGGTTCCGGATTCGGATACCCGGAAATTCGAGACAGCCACTGCTGTTTCATCCAGCACACGGGCATTATCATGGGTGGAAGCGGTTCCCGTGACTTCGCCGCCGTATCTCACATCAGGATTTGACCAATACCGGATTCTCTCACAGTATCCGCCCGGACATGCGGAACTGTTGTATGCCATGATGGTTCTCCAGTCTCGCGGCGCGTTCAGATAACCGTGTCCGTAAGGATAGGGATAGACGGAGGAATCTCTTTCGGGATTGTGCCGGGCATTCTGTATATGCCCGATTTCGTGAGCGAAGGAGTAATATCCTGTGGCGCAGTTCCAATATACAACGCCGAAGCCGTGCGCGGGATTCAGGGAAAGATTGAGATATGCAAGCCCGCAATACTGGGTATGGTTTATAATCAGCACAGCTATGTCCGCTGCGTAGTTGTCCCGCAGGTCATGAACATCCTCCATGTACCCGTCACCGGTTCCGCTGAAACGATTCAGATCAATACCGAAGTCCCCGGACTCGGTGTAATTTACCTCGTAGGTATGCACGAGTTCCAGTCTCGGGGAAATGCCGCTGTTTTCGTATGACTGATTTGACTCATCAACCGCCAACTGAATCAGCGCGTTTATGTTGCCCGATGACCCTGCGGCAGCCGGGGTGTATGCAACCAGAACCGTGATCACGGAGCCGTCGTCGGAACGAACAGAATGGCGTTTTTCGGAACCCGTGGAAGACGCGGGGATCATTCCTTCCGCATATTCGGGCGGATGTTCCGGGGGAAAGCTGTCCGGGTTCTGGCGGATGAGCGCGTGAAGGCCCTGTCCCAAAGGTCTCAGCGCGTAAAGTTCTCCTCCTGTTCGGATCGTTCCGGTCACTTCCTTGTTCTGTACCACAAAAATCGCATTTCCGAAAGCTTTGTCCTCAGTTTTTCCGTACCATGTGAAATTTCCGTCATATCGTTCATCAGTCCTGGTTCTGAAAACCGGGTAAGCCGCATCTTCGGACAGATTCAGATTCAGCACGTCCGCGGTTTCCAGGAGGTCTGCATTCACCCTGACGATTCCCGAATCTTCTGTGGTGTCCAGTGCCTCATAATTGAAAAGCAGATCGCTTTGCCTCTCGGACAGGCGCAGATTTTTCCGGGAAAAGGTGCTGAACAGATTCTCCGGTTTTGTCTTTTGTCTGGCACTGTCTTCCGGCTTTGCAAATATGTCCGTCCGTTTTTTCCTGAACCGGGACTGAAAAAATGTCAGGGATTCCGGGTCCGAGCTGATTTTGGGTACGGCCTGCTGTGCTGCCGTATAATCCTGCCCGGACATATCCGACGTGACACTGCCGTAGGAAAGATTGGAGGGAGAAAACGTATAAGCACTGGCACTCGGTGTAACCGTGCCGTTCCAGCCGCAATCCACTGAATGCGAATAGAATCCGGAACTGTCCGTGCTGCTTGAACCGCCGCTGTTGCTGAAATCCAGGGTAACGCCGCTGACACCGCTGTTTGCCGAGGAATCCCTGATGTATCCCGAAATGGTGTAAGTTTCTGTTGCTGCTGTATAATTCTGATCGGACTGGCTTGAAGTGATATTGCTGTAGGGCGTGTCCGAGGGCGCAAAGGTATGGCAGGTTTTGTCCGGCGTAACCGTGCCGCTCCAGTTGCTGTTCACGGGTCGGGTATAAAATCCCGAACTGTCCGTGATTGCAGAGCCGCCGTCATTGCTGAAATTCAGCGTAACACCGCTGATGCCCTGATTCTCCGAATCCCTGACATACCCGGAAATTGTATAACTGCCTGATACGAACACCGCTGTGATGCTCATATCTTCTGTCATGGTGAGGCTGGCGGTGGTCTGCGTTCCTGTGGCATCTCCTTCCCAATGATCGAAGTTGTAGCCTGAATTCGGGGATGCGGTGAGCAGCACTGTTGTTCCGCAGTCATAAGATACCTGATCCGGGCTTTTGCTCACGGTGCCGTTTTCTGCGGTGATACTGAGGGAACAGGTTTTAATGGCAAAATTTGCCGTGACTGATTTGTCCGAATCCATCGTGAGGGTACAGGCGGAAGACGTTCCGGAACACGCGCCGGACCATCCGGTGAAGTCATAACAGGCTTCGGGGGTGGCGGTGAGGGTTACGGATTCGCCTGAAGTATAGGCGGATTTGTCGGGGGATGCGGAAACCGAGCCTCCGGATGCGGGAGAAACGGTTTTTGTAAGCGTGTAAGTGTCCGGGATATTTTCCTCGAATATGGCGGTGACACTGCGGTTTGCGGTCATAGTGAGGGACGCGGATGTGCTTGTGCCGGAGACATCGCCTTCCCAGCGGACAAAGTGGTAACCTGTGTTCGGGTTGGCAGTAAGGGATACAGTGGTTCCGCAGTCGTAGGTTGATGCGGAGGGGCTTTTGGTGACGCTGCCGTTGCTTGCAGTGACGGTGAGCGAATATGTTTTTATGGCGAAGTTTGCCGTGGCCGATTTGTCCGAATCCATCGTGAGGGTGCAGGTGGGAGATGTCCCGGAGCAATCGCCTGACCAGTTGGTGAAATTGTAGCAGTCGTCAGGGGTTGCGGTTAGGGTTACGCTTTCGTTGTGGTCATAAGCGGATTTGTCGGAAGAACGGGAAATTGTGTTGCCGCCAACTGCGGGGGCGATATTGGTGGTCAGTGTATGAGTCTGCGGCGTTACTCCGCCTCGGACAGCAATCGGGACACAGCCGATTCCTGCTTTAGGGTAATAACAGCTATCTCCACCATTACTGGAGTGGACGTTCCAATAGTCTTCAGTTTGACTAACATTACTGGTAGAAGAACAATACCAATGTGCTATCATATTAGGAAAATAATTGTCGTCAATAGCTAAATCATATTTCCCGTAGTTCATTATAGAAAGGAGTTCTCCTCTGTTTGGCAATCGCCAGTCATTGTACCCAGCATAAGAAAGGTTCTCACAGTAAGCCAAAGCATCTTTCCAACTTACTACTAAACCAGAAGCCTCTTGTTGCCACATCAAGCCAGTTCCGATATCAGTAACCGTTCCATCGCCGTTATCAACAAAATTAAATGACGAATTATTAGTTCCTCGCACAGCACGTACATAATTTTCTTTATATTTCTTAGAACCAACATTCCCCCGACTGCCATCAATAAACGTAATCGACCATGCTGAATCAGAAGTACCGAGGCGATCAGTCGATGACCAATATTGAGCAGAAGTTAGGGTGTTAGGATCAGGGGAGGATATCGTATGAGGAAAATAATTAGTATCTATAGTAGGGTTATACCGCTCCAAATTTACAATGGAACCCAATTCCTTAATCGTGGGTAACCGCCAATCTGAATACCCACCGAACTTCTCCGAGTTCAATGCGGCGATGAACACACTCTGTGCATCGTCCCAATTGTAGGTGTTGTCCTTGTCATGCACAGATCCGTCATCGGTCTTCACCTCCCAGATCAGCCCGGTCACGTTATCCTGTACCACTATGCCGCCCTGAAGCTTGGTGTATGAGCGGGGATTGGTGCTGTACTGAGCATCCTGCCCGTAGAAATCCTCGCCGGATGCGGGGCAGGCGATTTCCGAGGTGTTGTTGTAGCATTTGGTCTGCCCGGTGTCCGGCAGTGTACCTGCGAAAGCCTTGTCCTGAGCTTGCCGAAGGGGTATTCCGCACAGACACAGAATCATAATGGTTAAAATGGTTACGGTTTTGGCTGTTCTTGTCATTTTTCTGTTTTCTCCTTTTTGGGTTAAAAAGATTTCGGTTAATATAAAAACGGAAAGTGATACCTGAAAAAAAGCACAAAAAAAGGGCGCAGACCCTGTATCTGCGCCCAAACTAAGGTACCGCCAAGCACCCCCCATAGAACGCAAACAAGAGCCGCGCCCGGACGGGCGCGTCTCTGTCAGCATCGTCCTATGGTTAAAAATTGGCGGTTTTTAGTTTGGACGATAACTACTTTAACGCGAAACTTTATTTATTTTCAGCTATTTCAGAATTTATCTCATCATGTCCATTGCAGATTCCAATTTTCCAAGTATTGTTTTCAGTTCATAAATATCTTTTGGCAGAAGCTTTTCTCTGGAAGAGACCGGGCGTTTCAAAACATGCTGTATTGTCTGAATTTTCCCAATCATCTCTCCCTTTTCTACCCCTATCAGAATAAGCTCCTGGCCGGCGACGGTCTTATCAAGGGGGGTTAACTGTATCATTTTTTTCACCTCTTCCAAACTAAGGTCTGAGAATCTTTGCATAACTGCATAAACGAGCAGTTCTGTCACTTCCTTTGTTTCATGTTCCGGCAGATCAAGGGATCGGACTTCTTCCTCCCACTGCGGCGCAAGCTCCGGCAACCTTGCCCGGTCTTTTTTGCTGTCCGAAAGAATCAGCGGCTTCAGGACGGCCAGCACACCAGCGTGTTTTCCTATTCCTTTCAGACAGTCTGCGAGATTTTTACGGATCAGCCGGCACGGAGGTCTGCATGACAGCATACGGTTGTCGGGATCATATTTTTCATCAGTGAAAAGAACAACCAGGACAAACGGTCTGCTGCTGTCATTCTCCTCGTACCACATGCATACTTCGCGGAAAGACCGCCAGTAAATCGTAGCCCTGGATTTCGACGAACACGTTCGGTCCTTCGCCGTCCGTCCGTTTCATAAAACCGTCGAATCGTTTTTCTGTTGTTTTGACGGTTATGCTCTCAAAAGCATACTTCCCCTGCAGATTCAGCTTAACAAGCCGGAACAGGCTCCGGGGAGAGAGTCGGAACAGTCTGTAAAATAACGCATCTGTTTTCATAATCTTATCTTTTATCAGAAAATCCGAACCGAACCTATGATATACCGGAACAGCATGTAATATGCAAGAATTTTTTCATACAGCATGTAGCATGCAGGTTGTTGAGGAAAGAACCCCAACCTACTACATGCTGACCGACAACAGTCTGGTCTATCGGGATTAACTGTATCATTTTCTCCTCCAGCAAAAGTTTCCGAAACCGCTGCACAACAGCATATAATAGCAGTTCTGTCAGTTCGTCTGATGTTCCGAGAGTCCGAACGAGCGGAGGAAAGATATCCGGCTTTATTGTTTTATCGAATTTTTAAGACCTTTAACTTCCTTTATGCTTAACCCGGTAGCCTGAGAAATCTGGGCCGGGGTCAGCAATCCCATTGAAAGCAGGCTTCGGGCAGTTTTTTTCTGAGTCTTCTTTTCGCCTTTATCCATCCCTATCTGAATAAGCTCCTGACCGACAACAGTCTGATCTATCGGTGTCAACTGTATCATTTTTTTCACCTCTTCCATGGTAAGTTTCCGGAACCGCTGCACAATGGCATATAGCAGCAGTTCTGTCAGTTCGTCTGTCTCATGTTCCGGCAGTTCAAGGGCGCGGACTTCTTCCTCCCATCGGGGCACAAGCTCCGGCAGCTTCTCCCTGTCTTTTTTGCTGTCCGAAAGAAGCAGCGGCTTCAGCACGGTCAGTACGCCAGCCTTTTTTCCTATCCCTTTCAGACAGTCTGCAAGATTCTTACGGATCAGCCGGCACGGAGGTCTGGGCGAAAGCATACGGTTGTCGGGATCATATTTACCGTCAACAAAAAGAACGATCAATATGAACGGTCTGTTGCTTTTGTTTTCCTCGTACCATATGCATACCTCGCGGAATGAACGCCAGTAAATCGTGTCGTCATCATAGCCCTGGATTTCGACGAACACGTTCGGTCCCTCGCCGTCCGTGCGTTTCATAAAACCGTCGAACCGTTTTTCGGTGGTTTTGACGGTGATGCTCTCGAAAGCATACTTCCCCTGCAGATTCAGCTTAACAAGCCGGAACAGGCTCCGGGGCGAGAGTCGGAACAGTCTGTAAAATAACGCATCTGTTTTCATAATTTGCTGCCGGGTATTAAATATCGGGGTTTTCACTCAGGCAAACTGCTCTGATCCGAATTTTATCTATCTGATAACCTCAGTTATTTTTACTTGATTCATAATTCCGTGTATTTCCTGATAGCTGTTCCCGATTCCCCTGACACAGACAGAGTCTGTTGTCAAGCAAAATCTGATATTTTTTATATCCGTTTGCGCGCCCGCTCTTCGGTGCGCCTCCGTCAGTATCGTCCTGCGATTTGAAAATTGGCGGTTTTTAGTTTGGACGATAACTACTTTAACGCGAAACTTTATTTATTTTCAGCTATTTTAGAATTTATCTCATCACCAGCCTTTCTGTTTAAGGCATTTTCGGGCATCAGATTATTAACCAGCAGATTTTATTGCTTTATCGAATTTTTAAGGCCTTTAACTTCCTTTATGCTTAACCCGGTAGCCTGAGAAATCTGGGCCGGGGTCAGCAATCCCATTGAAAGCAGGCTCCGGGCAGTTTTTTCCTGAGTCTTCTTTTCGCCTTTATCCATCCCTATCTGAATAAGCTCCTGACCGGCAACGGTCTGGTCAAGCGGTGTTAATTGTATCATTTTCTGTACCTCTTCCAAATTAAGATCTGAGAATCTTTGCATAATCGCATAAATCAGTAGTTCTGTCATTTCCTTTGTTTCATGTTCCGACAGTTCAGGGGAGCGGATTTCTTCCTCCCACTGCGGAACAAGCTTCGGCAGCTTCTCCCTGTCTTTTTTGCTGTCCGAAAGAAGTAACGGTTTCAGAACGGTCAGCACGCCCGCCTTCTTTCCTATCCCTTTCAGACAGTCTGCGAGATTTTTCCGGATCAGCCGGCACGGAGGTCTGCAAGACAGCATACGGTTGTCGGGATCATATTTTTCATCAGTGAAAAGAATAACCAGGATAAACGGTCTGCTGCTGTCATTCTCCTCGTACCACATACATACTTCACGGAAAGACCGCCAGTAAATCGTGTTATCGTCGTAGCCCTGAATTTCGACGAACACGTTCGGTCCTTCGCCGTCTGTCCGTTTCATAAAACCGTCGAACCGTTTTCCGGTGGTTTTGACGGTGATGCTCTCGAAAGCATACTTTCCCTGCAGATTCAGCTTAACAAGCCGGAACAGGCTCCGGGGAGAGTCGGAAAAGCATGTAAAATAAGGCATCTGTTTTCATAACCTTAATCTTTTATCGGAAAATCCGAACCGAACCTATAATATACCGGAACAGCATGTAATATTAACGCAAACTGTTCTGATCTGAATTTTATCTGATAACTTCAGTTATTTTTTTACTTAATTCATAATTCCGTGTATTTCCTGATAGCTGTTTCTGTTTCCCTGACATAACCAGGGTTTGTTGTCAAGCGAAATCTGATATTTTTTATATCGGTTTGCGCCGGCTGAAAGCCAAAGTACGCTGAACGCTGAAGCGCACCAAGCAAAGCATCTTTCTATCAGCGAAAGAATTTCAAAGGGATGATATTTATAGGAAATGATATGAATTCCTCTCCTTCTGTGTTCTGCAAATCCTTCCCGCCGACATATACATTGAGGTTCGTAATGGATAGGGAATCCGCAAAAGTGTCAACAACAGCGATCTGCTCCAGTTCTATAAGGAGCCACTGTTGCGGATAATATGTACGAATTTCCTGCCATTTCATTTTATTCTTTCCTTTCTTACCTTAACACGATGTGCAAGTTATCCTGAGAGTTCCAGACCTGCGAGGACTTCGGCGAGCTCTGTCGAGTCGTTTTCAAAACCTCGCAGGTCTTCGCATAGCGGATTATTCAGACGCGTCATCTTCATGCGCAGTATGTGTTTCAGACAGGGCAAGAACATTCTCCAGCACCGTTCCCCGGAGCAGATTCCCGAACACTTCGGCAACACTCTTTCCCCCTAAGATTGCCAGGGGAGACATTGCCTCAGCCATCCGTTCCGCGAGGGCCTTATCCGAAAAATCCTGAAGCGCGGCCACCAACTGGGGAGAAACAGCTTTTGCCTTGCTGACTACTGCCTGAACCTCGGCTTTCAGTTCCTCAAGCCGCTGAACCATTTCCTGGCGGGTCACATCCAGGCCCATATCATATTTGGCCTTTTCGCGGGCAAGTTCCGAGGAATAAATCTGATCCAGTGTCTTCTGGTCTGCCAGTTTTGCCCCGAGCTTTCTTTTCTGTGCCTCTGCCGCGGATTCTATTTTTGCCATCTCCGGGGCCATCCGGTTCCGGACGTCTTCCTCCTCCAAGCGGATCATGAGTTGTGATGTCGCAGCCTCGATTTTGGCGATCTCCTGCCGGATGTTTTCCCTCTGCTCGGTGACTTCCAGCTTTTTCTTTTCTGATGCAATTTCCAGGGTCTGCCTGACTGTCGTGTGCTGGGAACTGACAAGAAGCTGATCAATAACCTCATCTCCGATGATGACATCCAGAACTTCGACATCGTAGATACGCATATTGTTCTCTTCAAACAATGCACCGGGACGTTTTCCATCCTCCCCGGGCAGGCCCAGAACAGTATCCCGGACAATGCTGATGGCTTTGGTATAAAATTCTTCAATACCATACTGGCGGATGGCATGGCGCAGCATGGAACGGATGTGATCCGTGAGGAATTTGACGTAATTCTCAACATTGAACCATTTCTCAGGTTCGCCTTCGAAATTTACCCGGTAAGACACATCAAACTGAACCTGGCACAGATCCCGGGTTTCAGCTTCCACAATATCCGAGACCTTATTGTGCAGCACCCGCAGATATACTGTCTGAATCAGATGATCCTCTGTTTTCGGGGTTCCGGTTGACAGTTCGACGGTTTCCAGGGTTTCATCATATTCGAGAAGGCAGGTCTGGGGACCTGCGATTACCTTGCGGTTCCCGGTTTTGCTGATCACCAGCACCGCGTAGCCTGTCCACACATTGATGGAGACCGCGCCTTCATATTTGGTATCCAGGGTAACGGTACGGGGACGGGAAAAGGTCTGTTTCCGTGTGAACTGATCGCCCGAGAACTCTGTTGTCCGCTGCCCCTCCTGTGTCTGAGCATCTTCATCCCTGAGCATTTTCTTGACCTGCTGATCCTCGACGAATTCCCCGGATTTTTCTTTCCGGGTGATGTTCATCAGCCGGCTGTTATATTCCAGTGCCTCATGATTTCCCGGGAACCAGAGCTTCACGAGTCCGGGATCAATCACCCGCCGGGCAATCACTTCTTTGCGGGGGTCTGGCAGGAGCATACATGGCCCCTTTCGGAGCGTGATCTGCCCTGACATCCTGTTCAGCACATACCTGGCTTCGCCAGCGGGAATTGCCACCGAGTAGTTGACTTCCTGATCCCCGTATCGGATAATCGCATGTTCGGAACGGGGGAAATAGATCATCTGCTCTTTGCCGGTGATAAAAAGCTCTTCGCCTTCCTTATATTCCCTGCCATCTTCTTCGTAAGCAGCGATGACTTTGACGTACAACCCGCTGATCTCGTTCAGTTCCACAGCCTTGAATTTCCGGGAGCGGTTCTTCTCCACAAAGGTCTCCGTGGGTCTCGGGAATACCACCGCGGGGCCCCGGATGTAGCGTTTGTTACCATCCTCGTCAAGCAGGATACAGTATTCCAGACGCTCCAGGGTTACCGCATTCCTGGCATAACGCCCGTTCTGATCCGGAACCACCTCGATGCCTGTGGGCGGAATATAAAAGGAGACATCTATTCCTCGGATCACCAGCAGTTTTCCCATGGTCAGATCCGGTGTATCCCTGTCCGGCTTCACGCCGTCCTCGGGTCCGTCCGATACTTCGCCCACTGAGCTTGTCTGGGGTTTGATCACCGCTTTCTTCCAGTTAATCCTTGCAGCCTCTTCCTCATAGACCCGTGCAATAAGATACTGATTGGAACGTAAATTATGTCCCTGGATGACACGGATCATCTGTCCGGGCCAGGGCGCAAGGGATACGGGGCCCGGAATATTGACCTTTCGCCCGATATCCAGTTCCGGGAGGCTGTTTGCCGTGCCGGAAGTAGGGGGCTTTCCGTCCCTGGCCGGATTTTTCAGCACCACATACCATCCTTCGGGTGATATGGCGTGGGGCTTGATGGCTTTTTCAAGGTTACACCGGTCAAACCGCTTTGTCTGATCATTGAACAGAACCGGCTGATCTGTGTTCGCCAGACTTGTTTTATGCGGCCCCACGTAGTTGACAATATTTCCCTTGGTTTCATCCAGGATGAACGCGTATTCATTGGGGGCCAGTATCAGATCCCTTTCCCTTCTTTCTTCCGGCATTTTGCTCTCCTTGTAGTTTTCAGGGTTACTGGTTACAGGTTTAGTCAGGCTTTCGGACTTTAGGGATTTCCGGAAAATAAAATACCCGTCTGTTGCTCGCGGGGGATTGACAAATCCCCCGCCGCGGGTTCGGATTTGTCAATCCGAACCGAGCAGGAGAGGTGCCTGTTTACCCGAATCGGGTATTTGGAATGCCCTTATTCCGTAATTCTTAATTGCTTCACAGCATGATCCCAAACAGACTTCATCACCTCTTTATCAGTTTTTTCGGCTGAAAGCAACAACAGGAGACGGATACAATTCGGGTATAACAGATTATCAGCAGATGAAAAATGCTCCGAACCGCTCCCGGCGGATTCGGCGTGAGATCAGACTTCGGCGAGCTCTGTCGAGTCGTCGAACGATTGGCAAATCCGCCGGAAATGCTTGGGATTTGCCAATCCCAAATCAAGCTTTTCGGGATACTTTCAATCTGCCTGAAATAGGATTGAAAGAGTATTTCAAGAGATATTGATGATAGTGTTGCATCTGGCAATTGAATATTATATACTCAAAATTGGAAACTTTCGCAAGCAGTGGATTCCAGGTTAAATCTGAAAATATCTTTTTTTGATTTTTTCTGGAATAACAGTATGTTAAATTGTCATTCCGGGAAAACCGGAAGATGAATATCTTCCGATTTTAACCCGGAATTCACTGTCGGACAGAAAGTTTTCGATCTGCTGATACTAAATGAACGTGCGTTAACTTATTGAATATTAACTTATTGAATATTAAGCTTGGTTATATTTAGCATTCTGAACAGATGACGGCTATATTTTAACGATGAGATGTAATACGTCAGAATCACAAAATGATCATGGTCAGTAGATCGAAAACTTTCGCAAACAGTGGCAATCATGTAAAATCAGCATGTTAGATATGTACACCGAAAATACGGCAACTGGCTGTTTTTTTTAGGCAAATCCGGGAAATTTCCTGAAAAATTCCATTGAACTGAACCAGTGCCTTTTAACCACGAAACACACGAAAAAAAGAGAGCGTCCTTCATTTTCCGGTTCGCGGTTGCCGAAGGCGGAACTGCGAACCGGAGTGTCAGTTGCCTTTATGCTGATATGAAAGATACCGGAAAAAGAATATAATTCGTGTCTTTCGTGGTTAAAATAAGAAAGGCTGTGAAAATAAATTAAAACCGGCTCCTGCGGAGTGACGGATCTGCAAATCCCTTATAAGCAAGGCTTTCCGTATCAGAACTAAAATTTCGGGAAACCTTTAAGTAAGGTATTTCCCCAAAATTAATATACCCGGTATCTTGCTCTTACTCTTGCTCCTGCCCTTGCTCTTGTGCTCTCGCTCCTTCTCCTGCTTGATAAAGATAAAGAGCAAGATTAAAATTAAGGTCAGACGGGGCAGATTATTTATTGAGAAATCCCTAAACACAAAATACTTCCACATAAAAATTAAAAACGGATGTTTTTAATTTTAACCCGAAATCCGATGTTCACAAAGGGTTATCGGAAAGTTTTCGACCTGCTGATGGTCTTTATTCAGGCCATCCGGTTCGGTTATGATTGGCAAATCCGAGCCATACCGCCGGATTTGTCAATCCCTGTCCGAATTACTCGGAAAAGGAGAATAACACAATGATTCAGTCTGACACGGAACAGAGCGATATTTTAATTGCGGATGACACCCCTGAAAACCTGCATATACTGATGCAGATATTGACGGAGCAAGGCTATCAGGTGCGTCCGGTGCTGAACGGAGAACTGGCATTCCAGGTTGCTCAGAAATCGCTGCCTGATCTCATACTGCTCGATATCCTGATGCCGGGAACAGACGGCTATGAAGTCTGCCGCCGTCTGAAAGCCGGAGAGCGCACGCGTGATATTCCGATAATATTTATCAGCGCGCTTGATGAGACCGGGGACAAAGTCAGGGCCTTCGAGCTTGGCGGGGTGGACTATATTACCAAGCCGTTCCAGGAAGAAGAAGTTCTCGCTCGTGTCAGAACCCATCTGAGTCTGCGCAAAATGCAGATGCAGTTGCAGACACAGAATCAGAGGCTTCAGCAGGAAATCCATGAGCGAAAACAGACAGAGCTGGCCCTGCGTGAGAGTGAGGAAAAGCTGGGAACAATTATGAATGCAGCGGCCGATGCAATTATTCTTTTGGATGACCAAGGGAAAGTCATATATTCGAATCCTGCCTCGGAAAAGATATTCGGTTACAATGTTGAAGAATTAAAAGGAAAGGAGATGCATTCCCTTCTTATCCCGGCAGAACTTCATGAATCCTACAGAAAATTGTCTGAGGAATTCCAGAGAACCGGGCAGATTCCTCCATCCGGAAATACAACTGAACTGAAGGCTGTCAGAAAGAACGGGACAGTGTTCCCTGTCGAAGTTTCCGTTTCAGCCTTAAAAATGAATGATAAATGGCATGTAGCCGGCATCGTGCGGGATATTACCGGGAAAAAGAGAATGCAGGAGGAAGTTATCAGGGCCAGGAAACTTGAATCACTGGGCATTCTCGCGGGCGGCATTGCACATGATTTCAACAATCTTTTATCTGCAATCCTGGGCTATATCAATCTGGCGGAAATGGATATGGAACCTGATTCGAGAGGCCCCGGATTTCTGAAAAAGGCTGAAGCAGCCTCTTTGAAGGCAAAAGACCTTACCAGCCAACTGATCACATTTTCAATGGGCGGCACACCCGTAAAAAAAGCCGGATCACTCGTTGATATAGTAAGAGAAACGACAAAGGTTGTTCTGTCGGGATCAGATGTCAAATGTGAGTTTTCCATACAGCCTGATCTCCGGCGTGTCGAATTTGACGAAGTACAGATAAGGCAGGCTCTCAGGAATCTGATTATCAACGCGTCTGAATCTATGCCCGGGTGCGGATCACTTGTTGTGATCGCGGAAAACACGGAAATAGGATCGGGAACAGGTCTGCCGCTTTTAGAGGGGAATTATGTGAAGATAATCATCCGGGATCAGGGTGTCGGAATTTCGGAAGAAAATCTTACCAGAATTTTTGATCCGTATTTCTCGACCGGGGACAGGGGAACACAGAAAGGAATGGGACTAGGACTTACAATAACCTGGTCAGTTATCAGAAAACACGAGGGGCACATAACTGTGGAATCCGAGGCGGGAAGCGGAACTGTCTTTACCATATATCTTCCTTCTTATGAAAAAGAAACTGAAGAGAAAAAAGAGCAGGAACACGAAAAGAAACCCGGGGAAGAGCCGGCAGCACACAGGGGAAAAATTCTTGTGATGGATGACGAGGAGATGATAAGGGATATTGCCAGTCATATGTTAGATATGATCGGATATGATACCGAACTTGCCTGTGACGGTGCCGAGGCGATTGAACTATATAAAAGAGCCGCGGACTCCGAAAAGCCTTTTGATGCTGTCATACTGGATCTGACGATAAAAAAAGGGATCGGAGGCGTGGAAACTGTCAGGTCGCTTACGAAAACAGATCCTCATGTCAGGGCCATTGTTTCAAGCGGATATTCAAATGATCCGGTAATAACTGATTTCAGGAAATACGCTTTCGCAGGGGCACTCGCCAAGCCTTATACAATAGAAGACCTGACTGATGCTTTATCTTTGGTGTTTAGTGTTTAGTGTTTGCTGTTTGGTGTTTAGTGTTTATGTTTAGTGTTTGGTATTTGGTGTTTACTCGTTCCCAGGCTCCGCCTTGCGATGTATCTGTTTTAACACTTCTATTTTACAGTGAAACACGAGGCAGAGCCTCTCATGATGCATTCCCAGGCAGAGCCTCACTGCCATTAAGTTAAGGAATCAATTCCCCCCTTGAGGGGGGGCAGGGGGGTGTAACGTGTTGAAAAAACATCCCCCTGAATCCCCCTTCAAAGGGGGAGTTTCTCTTAACTTAATGGCAGTGAGGCAGAGCCTGGGAACGAGAATTGGGAATCCCGCAGTGGCGCAAAGCAAGCTTTGCACTCCTCCGTTTTAACCCGGACATTATTTATGAAACAGAGCATTAAGGTGATTTCCAATAAAAAACATACCAGATCAAAGTTTGTAGTTCCGCCTTCAGGCGGCATAACACCGCCTAAAGGCGGAACTACAAACTGCGGCATAACACCGCCTGAAGGCGGAACTACAAACTGCACTTGGTATATTCTTTTCCGGAAATCACCTAAACACCGAACACTAAACACTTTCAAAAGGAAATATTCATGAATAAATTATTGCTCATAGACGATCATAAGGACAATCTGATCGCATTATCGGCATTATTGGAACATTTAATACCGGACTGTTCGATTGTCACTGCACCATCAGGGAGCAGTGGCATCTGTATCGCCGAGGACTGGCAGCCCGATACAATTCTCCTGGATATCTTTATGCCGGAGATGGATGGTTATGAAGCCTGTGAGAGATTAAAATCCGGCAGAAAGACTGCCCATATTCCGGTGATCCTGGTCACGGCGATTCGGACAGATTCCGAAAGCCGCGTCAAAGGGCTGGAATCCGGCGCGGATGCCTTCCTGACCAAACCTATTGATAAATCCGAGCTGGCAGCCCAGATCAATGTGATGCTGCGGATTAAAAAATCAGAAGACAGATTAAGGTCTGAAAAGGAGCGGTTGGAAGATACTGTGCGGGAAAGGGTCAAAGACCTGCGCAGGGTGAACCGGGCACTTAAAACACGCAGTGAATGCAACCGGGCAGTTGCTCATACCAGCAATGAGACAGACCTCCTGAAGCGGGTATGCCGAATTGTCGTGGAAATCGGGGGATACTGCCTGGCATGGATCGGTTATGCGGAAAATGACGAAATGAAAACCGTGCGCCCCGCGGCCAGGTACGGATATGATGACGGGTATATTGATACAATCCATATTACTTGGTCAGATACGGAACACGGGAGGGGTCCCATCGGGACCGCCATCCGCACCTGCCGACCGATATCTGTCAGGCATATCATGACAGATCCCGATTTCGCCCCCTGGCGGGCCGAAGCCTTAAAGCGGGGATATTCTTCAGGCCTTGCCCTGCCTCTTCGCCATGATGGCAGTTGCCTCGGATCTTTAAATATTTATGCGGCCGAACCGGACGCGTTTGACACCGATGAACTGGAGATGCTGGAAGGATTGGCCGATGATCTGACACATGGAATCATGGCATTAAGGACGCGCCGGAAGCGCCGTGAGGCGGAAGAAGCCCTGAAAGAGAGCGAGAAGCGCATGAAACTCGCCTTGGAAGGAACAGATCAGGGGTTGTGGGATTGGGATATGGTCGGAGGAGATATTTTTTTTGATGATAATTGGATCAAAGTATTGGGATATGTTTTGGGAGAGCGGGAATTTGATTTTGACTGGTGGGAACAAAATGTTCATCCGGACAGCAAACCTGTTTTTAAAACCGCGTTGAATGATTATTTAAACGGCAGGGCAAAATATTATGAATTAGAGTATCAGACTCGGAATAAATCCGGGGAATGGAGATGGATCTGGGCCCGGGGTATATGCGTGTCATACGATGATTCAGGTCACCCGCTGAGAATGATCGGCACTCATCGTGACGTCACTGAGTACAGGCAAGCTAAGAAAGCCTTGCGTGTGAGCGAGGCCCGCTTCCGGAATCTGCTACGCTCTCTCAATGATGTGGTCTGGGCAGCGACCGCGGACGGGTCAGAAATGCTGTATATCAACGCGGCAGCTAACCGGATCTATGGCAGGCCCCCTGCGGAATTTCTTGAAAATTCCAACCTGTGGCTTGATGTGATTCATCCCGATGACCGGGGACCTGTGATCGAACATGCGCGGGAGTTATTCGATAAAGGACAGAGCGAGTCGGAGTATCGCATTGTTCGTCCTGATGGTGAAGTGCGCTGGGTTTATGACAGGAAACGAATCTCATCTGATGAAACAGGCCGTCCTGTCCAGATAGGCGGCATTGCGACCGATATCACGCTTCAGAAACAGGCAGAAGAAGCACTGCGCGAAAGTGAAGAGCGAATGAAACTCATCCTCAACAGTATGCCTGATGTGATACTCCAACTTGATACGAATTCAAATATCCTGTGGGCAAATAAGACAGCACTTGATATGAATCCTGCTGTTGAGATCGGTAAGATTTGTTATGAAGCCTATCCTGGCAAAAGAAAACCCTGCGATGGCTGCCCTGTTGTAAAATCCCTGGAAACATGGCAAATTGAGGCAGCTACCATATATCACTCCTTTGTAAAAGATATCCGGGATGAAAGCTATTGGGAGGATATTGCAGTACCTCTGAAAAATGATAAAGGAAATGTAACCGGTATTATTGAGATTGCCAGAAACGTAACGGGAAGGATAATGAGTGAAAAGGCCCTGGAGAAACAAAGCCGCGACCTAAGAGAGCGTGTCAAGGAACTGCAATGTCTCTATGGTATTGCGGATATTGTTGAAACACCCGGAATTATACTGAAAGAGATTTTTCAGAAAATTGCGGATATTATTCCCGGGGGCTGGCAATACCCTGAGATCACTGGCGTCAGATTGGTTGTGGAAGGAGAGGAGTTCAAGACAGGAAATTTCAAAGAAACTTTATGGAAACAATCAGGTGTGATCGTTCTTGATGGTGAAGAAATCGGTACGCTGGATATCTGTTACCTGGGGGAACAATCTGAAGATAATGAATGTCCCTTTTCAAAAGAAGAAAGAGACCTGATGGAAGCAATTATCGAACGCCTGGGACGCATTATTGAGCGCGAACAGGCAAAAAAAGCCCTGGAAGAACTGAACCTGACGCTGGAAAAGCGGGTGAAAGAGCGGACCGTACAACTTGAAGAAATGATTGATGAACTGAAATCGTTCAGTTACTCTGTGTCTCATGATTTAAGAGCGCCCCTGAGAGCGGTGAACGGATTTGCCCAGGTTCTTTATGAAGAATATGCGGATAAATTTGACGGGGATGGCAGGCATTATCTGGAGGTTGTGAGGAGCGAGGCAGTCCGGATGGGGCAACTGATTGATGATCTGCTTGCTTTTTCAAGACTGAGCAGGCAGGATATTCGGACAGGGGAGGTCAATATGAATGAGTTGGTTGATGAAGTTACTAAAAGCTTGCAATTTTCCGAGGATGGTATAGAAAAGGTCAGATTTGAAATGAATTGCAATCTGCCTTCCTGTACCGGTGATTTATCCATGCTGAGGCAGGTATGGGTGAACCTGCTGTCAAACGCGGTCAAATATTCTGCTCATAATCAGGAACCTCTGGTTGAAACAGGCTGTTATACAGATGATGAAAACCGGGTGGTGTATTTTGTCAGGGATAACGGCGCAGGTTTCAATATGAAATACTATGACAAACTTTTCGGTGTTTTCCAGCGGATTCACAGCCCGGATGATTTTCCGGGCATGGGTATCGGGCTGGCAATTGTGAAACGGATTATACAAAGACACCGCGGCCGGGTATGGGCAGAAAGTGAGTCTGGCAAGGGGGCAACCTTTTATTTTTACCTCTCCCCTCAGCCATCGGAAGGAGAATTTAGGTGATTTCCAAGAAAGAACATCCCACTACTACAACAACTTGGAAATTCGTCCCCCTCTCTTATAATAGATAAAAGGGGGACGAATTTCCAAGTTGTTGTACTACGGAATTCGGGTTCCGTTCCCTGAGCCTGTCGAAGGGAACGGTAACGCCGCCAGAAGTACCTTCACACATCCTGATGCAAAATTTGAAAAAAGCTAACAGCTAAAAAGGAAAACGATGTGTATGCAAAGAACAGATATCCTGATTGCAGAGGGGCGTATTTATAAGTCGGGGGAGTGATTTTCAGTCCCCGGAGGGACTTCTGAAAATAGCCGGCAATTCATTGCCGGGTGAGTATTCCGGATCATTCAGTCCCTCCGGGACTGAAAAAAACGGGGGATATCCGCCCAGGCAATAAATTGCCGGGCTATTTTCAGTCGTCCCTCCGGGACTCCCCCAAGTTGTAAATGCGCCCTACCGGATCAAAGTTTGTAGTACAGCACTTTTTAAGTTCCTCCCCCCTTTTTTAAAGGGGGGCCGGGGGGGATTTCTGGCATAACTCACTTTTCTGTCAATGAAAAATCCCCCCGGCCACCTTTAAAAAAGGGGGGGACGAACTTAAAAAGTGCTGTAGTAGTTCCGCCTTCAGGCGGCATAACACCGCCTGAAGGCGGAACTACAAACTGCACTTGGTATATTTATATTCTTTTCCGGAAATCACCAAAGCTGTCCGATTTGATGAATTTCAGCAGATCGAAAAGTTTCCGCTAAACCGTTGCAGGCAGCGGATTCCGGGTTACCAATTTAAGATCAGGTAAAAAACATCCGTTTTTTAACTTTTCCCGGAATGACATCTTAACGTACTGTCATTCCGGGGAAAATCTGAAAACGGATGTTTTTCGGTTTTAACCCGGAATCCACTGTTTGCAGAAGTTTTCGATCTGCTGAATTTGTCAAAACAATCTCAGGCTCGGGCTTTACTGGGCAATTATAAACAAACTTCTTGCAAGGGGTTCCCATGAACATTGAAGAAAAAATAAGGATTTTAATTCTTGAGGATAATAAAACCGATATAGAATTGAACAAACTGGAACTGAAGAAAGCCGGATTGAAATTCACCAGCACAGATGTCATGAAAAAATATGATTATATTGATGCGATTAACAATCAGGACTTTGACATCGTTCTGGCTGACTACTCACTGCCCGACTATGACGGTCTTTCCGCTTTATCCGAACTGAGGAAAAAGCATCCGTCAGTTCCCTTTGTCTTTGTTTCAGGACAGATCGGGGAGGAGCTTGCAGTTCAGGCTTTCAAACATGGTGCAACAGATTATGTATTCAAAAATAAGCTGAACCAGCTTCCCCATGCGGTGGAGCGGGCCATAAAGGAGAAGAGGGCAGAAGATGAAGTGAGGCAGCTTAAAACCACACTTGACGCCACGCTGGACTGTATTTTCATATTTGACACAATAAGCTTCTGTTTTTTTTATGTTAATCACGGGGCGATCAGTCAGACGGGCTATACTCGGGACGAACTATTGGAGATGACGCTGGCCGATCTCATGCCGGAATTCGATGAAAACAGCTTCTATAAACTGGTCGAACCCCTCTTAGACGGTAATAAAGAGACCACCATCTTTGAAACGGCTCTCTGCCACAAGGATGGTGCCGTGATTCCCGTGGAGATATTTTTGCAGTCGGTCGCGCCGCCAGACGAACACGCCCGTTTCGTGGCCATCGTCCGGGACATTGCCGAACGCAGGAAAGCCGAAAAGGAAAAAGCAGAACTCCGAACCCAGTTGCAGCAGACACAGAGAATGGAAGCTCTGGGCACACTGGCAGGCGGAATCGCTCACGACTTCAATAATATCCTGATGATTATAAACGGCTACACGGAAATTGCCTTGGGGCATGAACTTCTTGATGATCACCCTGCCAGGCACAGCATGGAAGAAGTACACAAAGCCGCGTGCCGGGCCACTGACCTGGTGCAGCAGATCCTTGCCTTCAGTCGGCAGGAGGAACAGGAAATGGTGCAGGTTAAAGTCTCGCCTGTTGTCAAAGAAACTCTCAAACTGCTTCGGGCGTCTTTGCCGGCAACCATTGAAATTCGTCAGAAATTAACAGCCAAATGCGATACGATACTGGGGGATCCGTCCCAGTTCTATCAGGTATTGATGAATCTTTGTACCAATGCCTCTCATGCTATGGGCGGCGAATCAGGTGCCTTGGAAGTATGCGTGACTGATGCTGAAGTTAACTCCTGTCCGGACCTGAACCCGGGGCATTACCTACTGCTGAGTGTAAGCGATACGGGTCATGGCATAGAACCCTCTGCTATGGAACATATCTTTGAACCATATTTTACGACCAAACCCCGGGGAGAGGGAACCGGCCTGGGACTTGCTGTGACTCACGGGGTCGTCACAAGCTTTGGAGGGACGATTCGCGTACGCAGCAAACCAGGAGAGGGAACCACCTTTGACGTGTTTTTTCCGATAAGCACCGAGGCCGGGGGATCAGAAATTAAAACCTCCGCACCCGTTCCCATGGGTAATAATGAGCATATCCTGCTCGTAGATGATGAGGAACGCTTGCTTAGTATGGGAAAACGGATGCTGAAAAATCTCGGATACAAAGTCTCCGCAAGAACCGACAGCGTCGCAGCTTTGGAGGATTTCAGGTCGCGTCCGGAAGCTTTTGATCTGGTTATCACCGACATGACCATGCCGGTTCTGACCGGCGACAAGCTGGCCCTGGCACTCATGCACATCAGACCCGATATTCCGGTTATCCTATGGACCGGCTATAGTAATCAGATCACGAAAGAAAAAGCCAGGGATATGGGCATTCGGGAATTTCTCATGAAACCTCCTTCTATTCAGAATATCGCGCAGGCTGTTCGGAGGGCGTTGGACAGGGGTAAGGGTTAAGGATTCTCCTGTACTGACTTTGGAACCATAACCATGAGTTTATGTAACCCCTTCAGGGTATAAAATTTTGGTTGCCTTTCCCCTGGGTGTTTACCCTGGGCTATATTATGTAACCCCTTCAGGGTAAAAAATCGTCTTGCTCTTACGGTGCAATTAAAAGTGTCAGGGTGAGCCAGGTGAGCCATCCTCGTTCCCAAACTCCGTTTGGGAACGCGATTGCAGGCAAAACTCCGTTTTGCATGGGCAGGTTCCCAAACGGAGTTTGGGAACAAGGACAAAAATCGTCTGCCTTATGGTATGAAACGGGTGTAATTAAAAGTGTTAGGTAAGTCCTCGTTCCCAAACTCCGTTTGGGAACGCGATTGCCCGCAAAACTCCGGTTTTGCATGAAATATCAGGTAGCTACATATGCAAACAGAGTTTGCATGCAGGTGTGTTCCCAAACGGAGTTTGGGAACAAGGGGCCCGAGTACCTAACACTTTTAATTGCACCCGGTTGACAATCCCGGGCATCAGCCGCCTGAAGGCGGAACTACTAACCCCGAATTTATATGTAATCTGTGCTATATGAAGATATTAATTGCCAAAACCGCTGGATTCTGTATGGGGGTGCGCAGGGCTGTTGAAATGGTTCTGGATGCGCCGGATAAACATGAAGGCCCTATTTTCACTTACGGCCCCCTGATTCATAATCCCCAGGTATTGAAGCTTTTGAAAAAAAAAGGGATATCAGTCATCAATGATATCCCTGCCCTTGAAAACGGACAGAACGGAAAAGGAGGACGGGGTACGGTACTGATTCGGGCACACGGTGTGCCGCCCCGTGCAAAAGACGAACTCAGGGAAAGGGGCTTTACAGTCATAGACGCCACCTGTCCCCGGGTGATCAAGGTTCAGACCATCATCAGGAAACATGCGGGCAAGGGGTACGAAATCATCATTATCGGGGACAGGGATCATCCGGAGGTCATCGGTTTACTGGGATATGCAGGAGACAAGGGGCATGTGGCAGGTACGCTGGAAGACCTTGAGAGCCTTCCGGGATTTGACAGGGCCATCATTGTTGCCCAGACCACTCAGAACACCATCTTTTTTGAAAAAGTGAAGCAGCGGGTCGTTGAAAAATTTCCTCATTATAAAATTTTTGACACTATATGTGATTCCACTGAAAAACGTCAGGCAGAAGTAAAACATCTGGCAGCATCCGTAGATGCCCTGATTGTTGTGGGGGGCTATAACAGCGGTAACACCCAGAGACTTGCCGAGATTGCAAGACAGACCGGTAAACCCGCGTATCATATTGAAACAGGATCGGAACTGGATCCGGAAAGCCTTTCATCTGCCCGTTCCATCGCTATAACAGCAGGGGCTTCCACCCCGAACTGGATTATCAAAAGAATTTACAGAACCATTGAGACATTGCCTTCTCACAGGGATCACTTCTCCCGCAGGATGCTTTTTACGCTCCAACGCACCCTCCTGCTTACCAACATCTATGTATCCCTGGGAGCCGGGTGCCTGTGTTATGCATGCAGCAAGCTGCAAGGAATTTCAGATTACCGGTCATATGTACTCATATCCATGCTGTATGTTCAGTCCATGCATATTTTCAATAATCTGACAGGAACAGAATCGGATCATTATAATGACCCTGACCGCGCTATATTTTATGATAAATATAAGGTAATTCTTGCAGTCCTTGCTTTTTTTTCCGGTGCAATGGGACTGACCAAAGCATATTCGATGGGGCTGCTCCCTTTCCTGATTCTTCTTGTCATGAGCATTACGGGGCTTTCATATAACCTGAGGCTGGTTCCGGAGGGACTTATGGGGGGAAAATACCGGAGGATAAGGGATATACCAGGCTCAAAAACTCTCCTGATTGCCTTGGCCTGGGGCGTTGTCACCTCGGTATTTCCGCCTCTGTCAGTATCAGCTCAGGTGAAGCTGGGCACATTACCGGTATTTATATGGGCCGCGGGTATGGCATTTGTCAGAACAGCGTTTTTCGACATTCTCGACATGCAGGGAGACAGGATTGTAGGAAAAGATACCATTCCCATATTGCTGGGTGAAAAACGAACTATGGGATTCCTGAAGTCCGTACTGATTGCCATTACCGTCATCCTCTTCCTGTCAGGCGCGCTGGGCTTTACCTCGGGGCTGGGCTTTTTTCTTGTCATATGTCCCATCTTTTTATTCATTATCATTCTGGCGCATGAGCAGGGCTATCTGTTAGCCGGTATGCGGCTGGAGTTTCTGGTTGAAACCCATTTTATACTAGCGGGAATGATCACCATTTGCTGGTCGCTGATCGTGAGGCATTCGTAGCCCCTTTTTCAAAGGGACATGATAACTTCTCTGTGTCCGACCTGAACCCTGAACCACTCTGACTTTGGCACAACTCCGGCTTATGTTCATAGACGGCAAATCCGCACCGTGTATATTATTTTTCGGGTCATTAGGGATTTCCCCCAAATTAATATACCCGGTATCTTGCTCTTAATCTTAATCTTGCTCCTGCCCAAATTCAATTTTAATAATATCAGCGCATTATCCCGGGCGCAATTAAAAGTGTTAGGAAGTCCTTGTTCCCAAACTCCGTTTGGGAACACACTTGCCAGGCAAACTCTGTTTGCCATACATGCAAAACGGAGTTTTGCGTGCAATTGCGTTCCCAAACGGAGTTTGGGAACGAGGACTGGGTATCTAACACTTTTAATTACACCCGTTCTGAGTCCCCCTTTT
>JAUCGG010000109.1 GCA_030378015.1 Desulfococcaceae bacterium HSG8 | reverse complement strand
AAACAAAGATGGGCACAGGGCAGGTGAGAAAGCTGGAACAGGCAGCGGATGCCCTGAGACAGGAGGCTGCCGATGCGGAACTCACCGTGCCGGAAATACAGATGTGGCTGATCTCCACCGGCGGATTCACCGGGGAAGTCCTGGAATATGTGAAAGACAGGTCAGATATATTTTTCTCCGATTACGAGGGAATCAACGGCATCTTCGGCATGTACGGGGGCAATTACAGGATTCCGGTGTTTAAAAAAGACTGAAATTTGTCCGTTGTCAGTTGTCAGCTACATATACATAGCAACTGACGTCAGGGGAGAGAATGATAATGCATGGGTGAAGAATATCCAGCGCATGGCCTCACCGAATACCGCTATCATCTCGCCGAGGCGTATGGGGAAAACCGTTCTGCTGAGTCCCTGGAGATCGCCCTTCATGGATTCTCCGAATTCCATGGAGGCAAGAAGATTCCCGATTTTTGTTTTCGCACTTTTCCTGATACTCGAATATTTTCTCAGTTCTTTCTCAAAATCCGGATGATAGCGTGCTGTAGTCAGAAGATTTACCCTCCGAAGACCTCTTTATGAGACCAAATACCTGACCTTTCACGCATTTTGTGTCTTGCCTTGTTTATCTTTTCCATAAAGGTAGCCATTAGCCATTATAACATCGCTGATATCTTCGGACAGATATAATGAGTCATCCTCGGGAGCCGTGACATCAGTTTCGACCGCATTAAAAACATGGGAAGATACTCTTCCTGACCACCGGATATTAAGTTCGGTCTCTGTTTCGGGAAGCAGATTCATAATTGTAGTGAACCCATTCCTCGTCTCCGTCTGTCATGATGAAAAAATCAGCGGATCGGATATAAATTTTACGCTCGGCCAGCAAATCCGACATAATCATCAGAATTAAAATTTCGGGAAACCTTTAAGTATAAGCAGGCTTCAGCCTGCTTTCATTTTCAGAATTGATTCCGAGGAATTCCGGATTTTATAATTTCCTATACAAGAACAAAAACGAAGTTCTGAGAAATGCTTTCTTACTGACAGATTCGGTACATCTGCATCTTATCTTGCTACAGTTTTTTCATTTCTTCAATCAGCCTGCTCATCTCATCCTTTGTCCCGACGGTTATTCTCACAAAGTCCTTTATCTTCCCGATATTGAAATGCCTGACAAGAATGCCCCTGTCCCTCAGCCCGAGATAGATATCTTCCCCCGGGATCCCTTTTTTTCCTGCAAAGACAAAATTCGCCTTTGAAGAAAGGAAATTCCACCCTGCTTTCCCGAGTTCCGAGCAAAGCTCCTCCCTGGTTTCAACAATCTTTTTAGTGACAGAACTGTAATATGCTTCATCCGCGATGGCAATCTCACCGATCTTCTGGGCGAACATATCCAGGGGGTAGGAATTGAACGAATCCTTTACCGTAAAAAGTGCGTCAATAAGCCCATTATCTCCGATTGCAAATCCGAGACGAAGCCCTGCAAGTGACATGGATTTTGAAAATGTCCTGATTACAAGCAGGTTCGGATACTCATTTATCAGCCGGACAGCACTTTCGCCGCCAAAGTCAATATAGGCTTCATCAATGATTACGGCTCGGTCCTTAGGATAGTTTTCAAGAATGCGGATGATCTCTTCTATAGAAAGACAGATACCCGTGGGTGCATTGGGATTCGGGAAAATGATGCCGCAGGATTCTGTCCCGATATATGCTTCCGCATCAACTGAAAAATCATCTCGCAAAGGAATTTTCTGATATTGAATAGCGTAGAAGTCGCAGTAAACCGGGTAAAAACTGTAGGTGAATTCGGGAAACAGCAGGTTTCCGTTACTGTTGTCAAAAAACGCGTAAAAGGCAAAAGAGAGAACCTCATCGGAACCGTTGCCTGCAAAAACATTTTCCTTTTTCACCCCGTATTTTTCCGCAATCCGTTCCCGCAGCTCTGTGGCCAGGGGATCAGGATAAAGCCTGAGACTTTCAATTTCACATGTCTCCAGGAATTCCCTGATTTTCGGTGAAGGCGAGTAGGGATTTTCATTGGTATTGAGCTTTACATATTTCCTGTCCCGGGGCTGTTCGCCCGGAACGTAAGGTGTAAGTTTTTTTAGTCTCTCTGAAAACATAATTTTTTCTCCATATATGGGTAATTCAACAACCCCGGCTAAGTGCTCTGTTTCATAATTAATGTCCAGGTTAAAACGGAGGAGTGCAAAGCTTGCTTTGCGCCGCTGCGGGATTCCCGCAAAGCAAGCTTTGCACTCCGCGGAATTTATAACCCGGACATTATTTCTGAAACGGAGCACTAAGGCAGGGTGGTTTACTTACTTACGGACTGAATCCCACTTCTTTACGGGAAAAGAGTTTCTTAAAAGCCTGTTTCAATTCAGTCAAAAAACTGTTCAAATTCTTTCTTTAGTTCCTTATTTTCTCTTATTATCCAACGTTTAAATGATGTAAAAGGAGAGGATGTTTTCAGATGCCTCTCCAGATGTTTCAGGCACTCATTTTTTTCTTCAGGATGACTCGCTTCAAAGCAGTATTCATAAAGGATAGCTTGAAACTTCATGATCTCATCCAATACGCTTTTCCTGATATTGGAGGATTCCATCTTTTTAAGAGGTGTTGTCCCGTTATAGACAGCATCAAGAAGCTGGGCAGTGTTTTTTACGATTTCATCATCTCTCAAAGCCGTAATATTGACCTTTTCTTTGGGAAAAGGCTTCATTTCGTACCGAATCCAGTTGACCAGATCATGTTCGGAATTCGTACAGTTCAATATGTTATCGTATTTGTCCGACTTTGTATTATTGCAATGCCCACAGGCCCAGAAAAGATTGACCCAGTCAAATTTTAATTCTTTATCGCCTCTGTGCGGAACAAAATGTTCGACGTTGATCGTGGAAGGACATTTGTACTCGCAGATATAGCACTTGTTTTTGAAATCATTCTTGAGCCGTTCAAGTACATTTCCGCATTTGTAATCACCGTTTTTCTTCTTCTTTTCTTCGGCAAGACATTTGGGAGCCGGATAAGATTTCTTCACATTAACCATTCTTTTTTCCTATTCGTGCCAGTTCGATCTGATGAAATTTTGCGGAAAGCTCTTTTGATAAAAAAGGAGGAATGCTTTTCAGATATCTCCTCAGTTCCAGCATTCTCTCGTCTTCTTCGTCGCTGAGGTTTCCCCTGAGAACCAGTTGCTCATATTCCCGGATTCGGTTTTTGACGCTGTCCGAATACTTGTCCGCATCAAAATAGCTCTCAATAATTCCGTCATAGGAATACCCTGACAGATCGTCATTTATTAACAGTTCTTTTTCCAAATCATAAACAACAGCGTTGTCAGCGGAAGTGAGAACAAATGGCGAATGGGTCGTAACAATAAACTGAATTTTCGGGAAAAAATTCGTCAGAAAGGGCAGAATTTTTTTCTGGAGTTCGATATGAAGATGGGTCTCAATTTCGTCAATCAGTACGATTCCCTGAACATCATAGTTTTTCTTCCTGTTTTTTTCCATCCTGAGAATGAGATCGGAAACAATGCTGATGATTGCGGAGTAGCCGTCTGACAGCGTATGAAAATCAAATTTTTCCCTGTTCTCCTGAATAATGTTGAAATTATAGTTTTTTCTGTCAAATTTGAGACGCAGGGCTTCATCTTCGAATATTTCTTTCAGGCTGTTCTCAAAATTTTCAAACCATTCGGCAATGCCGAGGACGGCCTCGGTATCGTTGTCATCCCTGGCAAAAGACTGATCTGCCTTCAGATTCACAAGATATTGAACAAACTGATTCCCGGGCCGTTCTTCCAGTCTGTACTGTTTTTTAATCTCTGTTTTTGCTATCCCGTCCGGGATTTCCAAATCAGCGATTCTTGCTGCTTCAAACCATGAAAAGACAAATCTGCCGGCTGAATATATTTTTTCAAGCGTTATATCAGAGTTAAATTTTACTGTTATGTTCGGATATACGATATTCGTCTTTTCCAGTAAACACTTTATTAATATCTTTTGCCCTGATTCTTTGTTTTCAATTCCTGTTAAAAATTTTTTGATTTCCTCCAAAACAGAGGTCTTTCCGCTCCCGTTTTTTCCGGTCAGAATGAGGTGTTTTCTCTCATTCCCGGAAAGCGGAATGTTTATGTTTTTCAGATGCCTTACCTTACGGATTTGCAATTGGGTAACAAAAATATCTTCCACTTGAGCAAACTCCTTTTCTCGTTACAAGGCTCTGCCTCACTTATCGGTTTTCAGAATCAGGATTCGGACGGCAGAGCCTTCAGTTTTACGTTACAAGGAAAAACCTCGTAAAGCAGACGATTGTCCGGTCCAGCACGTCGGCCAGAGCCGAGTGCCAGTTTATATGATCCATCAGACCGCGGCAGGTCTAAAATTGTATATGCGGTAATGCTGTCCTGATCAATTGCTTTTCCAACCATTTGTATTTCCTCAATTCATGTCAGCAGATTTCGTATCCCGGATATAAAATGCCTAAAACTTGTGGAGCATCATTTCAGACTGGCCCCTTGGATATAATGATTTCTCCATAACCATCCCAACTGATTTTTTTCTGACAGACTGCGAATCAGATCATTATTTCTGACAGCTTTGATCTGAGTATAGCCGTTTTCCTTCTCCAGATAGTATAACTCATCTATACGGACTCCGTTGACAAAATCCGGCGAATGCGTGGAAACAAATATCTGTCCGCCTCTGTCAGCATATCCCCTGATTTCCTCGCACAATTCAGGCAGGAGATCGGGATGAAAAAAATTCTCGGGTTCTTCAATACAGAGCAGGGGATGCGGTTCAGGGTCATAAAGCAGAATCATGCAGGCAAACATTTTAATGGTGCCGTCAGACACATAACGGGACACAAACGGGTCTTTAAAATGCTCGTCCTGAAAACGCAGAACAATTCTGCCGTCTTCGGTTTCTTTCGCTTCAACTTTGTTGACACCCGGTATCCGCAAAGGCAGTTTCTCCAAAATGCTGCCGAACAATTCAGGATGGTACTCATACATATATTTCGTAACCTGCGCGAGATTGTCTCCGGTTGCCGAAAGATGTTCGGAAAGACCGGTATCCGAGATATTCCGTCCGTATTCAATACGGAAGTTCGATATATAGCATTTTTCCAGCAAGGCTCTGAAAGAACTGATCGCCTTGAATCTTTCAAACTGTCCTAACCCTTTGATAGCAAGAATATCCGGGCTTGCAGTATTATAGGAAGTTGGCTTCATGTCATGTTCGCCAAGAACTGTCCCTTTTCCATCATGGAAGTCAAGAATATTCAAGGTGTCTCCATGTTTTTTCAGAATTTCGGATTTGATAATTGCCTTTCCTAATTTTTCTGCTATTTCTATGGAATAATTAAAGGATTCGCCATCAATGTGAGTGAATTCAATTTCTATGGAAACAGAGTCTGTTTTTATATTGCACCCCCGGGTAAGCACTTGGGAAAAGCCGCCGCGACGGTTTATGGCTACAGTCATGTTATTTTGCAGGGCATCTGTTAAAAATCCGAATACATCGAACAGGGTAGTTTTTCCGGAACCGTTGATACCCAGAAATACATTCATCTTCCCTAAATCTTTCACACAGGCATCTTTGAATACTTTGAAATTTCTGATTCGAATTCGTTTGATAGTCATGGATATTCCCTCAGTGTGTATCGTTAGCTATCGTTTCAGGAGATTAGCGAGAGGATTCTGAATTGCCATTTTGAAATTTAGTCATCTGATATTCCGAAAAAGAAGAGATTATTTTTTGGATCCACGGCAAAACGGATGCGATTCATCATGGGATTACCCTATAAACCAGATACGGTTTCTTGTCTTCCGGCAGCATGGACAGTTTTTTATCCAGTTCATCACGGGTTGGGGCATCTGCAACTAACTCACCGGGTCTGACAGCTAACCAATGGCCGATTTGATACTCATTATCATGCTGTTTTATCCATTCCATTGAGTCTCTGAACCAGTTTCTGGGGGACGCCACGCTTTTTTTACCACCCTGGCAGGACGCGGATTGAACAGGAGGGATGTGCGGGCAATCTGTTTGTGTTCTGGAAAGCGGCTGAGACCCGGTTCGATCAGTTCTTTGCCCCGCTTCATATCGCCAAAGGAGATGGCGAGACCGATTGCCTGGTCCAGAACATCCGCCGGAGCCGAGTGCCAGTCTGTCTGATCCATCAGACCGCGGTAGGTGTGTCTGTCATGGTTGCCAACCGCAATATCAAGCCGGGCCATGACTTCCGGCGAAGGGAAAATTTCGGAATTCAGATTTTCGGAATCCTGTTTATCAGAAACATTCCCCAACTGACGAATCAGCCATTGCAAATCAGACGGAGAGAGTTTTTTGGTCAGTTCCCAAATTGTATATGCAGTAATGCTGTCCGAGTCAATTGTTTTTGCAAGCATTGGTGAATTCCCTTTCAGCTTTTTGAGGTTTTTTTCGGCCGCTCACTGCTCTGCTCCCGTCGGATTTACAAATCTGGAGGCAGCATGGCTCGGATTTGTCAATCCGAGCCGAGCTACGTGGTCGACTCTGATCCGCGTGATTGGTGAATTTGCGGGCCAGACAAAGCCAGTCAGCTTTCAATCAGAGAACGCCCGGTCATCTCCTCCGGCTTATCAATCCCCATGATGTGGAGGATTGTAGGAGCAATATCTCCCAGAATCCCATCGGATCTCAGGTTCGCATCTTTTCGCGAGTCATCTGCAAGAATAAAGGGAACCGGATGGGTGGTATGCGCGGTATGGGGCGTTCCCTTTTCATCAATCATCTTTTCCGCATTTCCGTGATCCGAGGTGATCAATAGCAGCCCGCCCCGGAACCTGACCTCGGAGACGATCTTTTCAAGGCATTCGTCAACAGCTTTGCAAGCGCTGACTGCCGCGTCAATAATGCCGGTATGTCCCACCATATCCATGTTGGCAAAGTTCAGCACGATCAGGTCATACTTGTCTGATTGCAGGCGCGAGATCACTTCGTCAGTAACCTGGTACGCGCTCATTTCCGGCTTCAGGTCATAAGTCTGAACTTCCCTCGGGGAGGGAATCATGCACCGGTCTTCAAGAGGAAAGGGTTTTTCCTCTCCGCCGTTGAAAAAATAAGTGACATGCGCGTATTTCTCTGTTTCCGCTATTCGGAGCTGACACAGCCCCTGCTCACTGAGCACTTCCCCGAGAATTTTTTCCAGGTGAGTCGGGGGAAATGCAACAGGAAGCGGGAACTTCTCATCATACAGGGTCATGCAGATATATTCGCAGATGCGGGGCAAAGGGTCTCTTTTAAAAAATTCAAAATCCGATGCTGTGAACGCGCGGGTGATCTCCCTAACACGATCTGCCCGGAAATTAAAGAAAATGATTCCGTCGCCATCCCTGACAATTCCTTCATTTTCGGGTAAGATCGCAACAGGGCGGACAAACTCATCTGTTTCGCCCCGGGCATAAGCATTCCTGACAGCCTCCGCAGGATCATTTTCCTTAAAGCCCTGCCCCTTTGTATAAAGCTGAAATGCCTCTTCCACCCTCTCCCACCGGGTATCCCGATCCATTGCGTAAAATCGTCCGCAGATGGTCGCAATGGTACCAAACTGATTGGCATCCATATGTTCCTGCAACTGCCTGACATAGTCAACCCCGCTGTCAGGCGGCGTATCACGGCCATCAAGTATCACATGGACATATACCCGTTTCAGTCCCTTTTCCCGGGCCATATCCAGCAGGGCAAAGAGATGGGTCAACTGGCTGTGAACCCCGCCATCTGAAAGCAGTCCCATGAGATGAAGCCCCGATTCGCCGGCTTTTATCTTTGACATAACGGAATCCAGAGCTTCATTCTGAAAAAAGGTCTTGTCCCGGATCGCCATATCAATTCTCAGGAGATCCTGATAGACGACTCTTCCGGCACCGATATTCAGATGGCCGACCTCGGAATTTCCCATGATTCCCTTGGGAAGACCCACGGCCTGGCCCGAACATTGAAGCCGGGTATTCGGGTAGTCTTTCATGAGATTGTTCAGGAAAGGTGTTCCGGAAAGGAAAACCGCATTCCCTTCCAGGGAAGGGTTAATGCCCCAACCGTCCAGGATAATCAGCATACAGGGGGTATCACGCATCACAATATCTCCTCTTCAAAATCATCTTCATCCTCCCCGTCCCATTCCGAAGCCTCATCAGGGGAGGCCAGTACATAGTTCTCAAGGCTTTCGGTTTTTACCCGTTTTGCATCCACCCAAAGCCCTTCAAGGTCATAGAATTCGCGTACAGGTTTATAGAATACATGGATGAGAACATGGCCGTAGTCAATAAGTGCCCAGTGTCCTTCTCTCACCCCTTCCGCACTCAGGGGTTTTTTCCCGCTTTTCTTCAGTTCAACTTGGATAAATTCAGCAATTGCCGTAACCTGGCGGTTTGAACGACCGTTGCATATGATAAACACATCCGCAACAGACGTCAGTTCACGGACATCGAGCATCACAACATCATATGCTTTTTTTCCTAAAACTGCTTTTACATAAAGATCGATATCCGGATCAGGGTCATATTTCATGAAAAAGTCCTTTTGTTTTGATAAAATTTTCTATTTTTTCAGGCACTAAAGACCGGATTGATCCGCCATCTTTAATTCGCCTGCGAATTTCTGTTGATGAGATATCAAGAAAATCTGCCTCAGCAATATAAACAGCCTGTTTTTCCGCATGAACATAACAGTCCCGGGAAGCAGAATACCCATAGCCGTCTGATATCCCGGATCGGAGAAAAACATCCAGTTCTCTCAGAGCATCTGATTTCCTGCTGTATCCGGGCCGAATCATTACGATGAACGGAATCAGCAGAAAAAGTTCTTTATAAGACTTCCACAAATCTATTTCAAGAAAGGCGTCAAGCCCTATAATAAAATAAAGTTCTGCATCCCGGGTCAGGACCGAGCGAAAATGTCGCACCGTATCAATGGTATAAGAAGGCCCCGATCGTTTCAGTTCCACATCGGAGACAATGATATCCGTGCAGTCTGAAACCGCCATGCGGGTCATTTCAAGGCGGTATTCCGCATCAGCAATACCCTCCGGGGATTTGTGCGGCGGTATGGCTGAAGGAATCAGGTAAATCTGATTCAGCCCGAATTTTTCCCCTACTTTCCGAACAGCCCGGAGGTGCCCGAGATGGATGGGATTAAATGTGCCTCCGAGCAAGCCGATGCGTTTGAAATCTGGCATTATTTTTTACCATGAAAATATATTCAGTAGATCGAAAAGTTTCCGGCAAGTCTTGCAAACAGTGGATTCCGGGTTAAAATGTAAAAAACATCCGTTTTTTAATTTTCCCCGGAATGACAGATGCGGCTTCGGATAACATACTGTCATTCCGGGGAAAATCGGAAAACGGATGTTTTCCGATTTTAACCCGGAATCCACTGTTTGCAAAAGTTTTCGATCTACTGATATTCGGAAAAAATCGTTTTTTATCTGTTCCACATTTTCATGGCTTGGGACGAAAAAACCGTTTTTTCATGAGTTTTCAGTTACAAAGTTCATTGCTTGGAAAACTTCTCAATCTGCTGATTTTGAGATTATAAATATGCTGATTATAACGGATTTTGGGGAGGCACTTTCCTGTCCCGGAGGGACATCCGGGAATAGCCCGGCAATTCATTGCCGGGCTGCACAGCCTGTCGGAGAGTCCCGGCAGGGACGACTGATTCAGTCGTCCCTGCGGGACTCCGGGAGATGTTCATGTCTCTCACCCGGCAATGAATTGCCGGGCTATTCTCAGATGTCCCTCCGGGACAAAAAATACCATCCCCAAAATCCGTTATAATCAGTAAATATGTTGTCATTCCGGGGAACTTCCATGTCCCGGCGGTCACAACTAATGATGAAAATCGGGACTGTATGCGTAAGCTTCGCTACGCTCGCTTACGCTATGCCAAACTATAAGTTTGGCACTCCGTTGTTGCGGCCTTTCATTTCAATACAATTCTGGCTTGTGCGGTCAGTCGTCCGCGGCCAGTGATCAAGTGCAACTGACCATGGACAACTGACACCCAAGGTCAGACTGCCTTGAAATCTTTATATTTGATTTTTGTGATAACCCTGGAACCGTTCCTCCCCATCAGTTCTGTTGACGGTCTGGCAACAATACCTTCAGCCATAAAATCACCCCAGGCCGAACTGAACCCTTTTTTGGCTTCCCTGACCATTTCTGCTAATGTACCTGTGCCGATGATCGGAACCACATCAAGTCCGAGTTGTCCGGCGATATCTTCAATATCTTTTCTCTGAAGCCACCATTCGCCTATTTTTATATCGAATAAGACGAACCCTTGATCCTGCCTGTAGTTGCCGCCGCCTTTCTGTATTCTCGCGCCGTACCCTTCACCATAGAGGCAGACGTCAGCGTCATTGAAAATATTGCGGAAATCTTCAGTAAGCGGCACAAACTTCTCATTAAGACAGTTGGAAAGTTTCACATATATCTGCGCGTTATCCGTTTTCCCGCCAAAAGTAATACTTTCCCCGTCAAACATCACCCTGATGTTTGTGCCGTCAACTTTTTCAGTAAAAATCCATTCATTATTTTTGAGATAATCAAATTCAGGCGTTGAGAAATCCTCTTCAATAAGGGTTTTGTGCTTTGTTGCCGGGTCTCTTTTATAAACCGTCTGTATTTTATGATACTTTTTCATAAATCCCTCCTTTATGTCCGTTGTCAATTGTCAATTGTCAATTGTCCGTCGCAACTGACAACTGGCCTTTTGAGAAGCATCACTTCTGTATTTTTAATAATCTGATTTTCTGATCCCGGTATTTGTTTCCTGTTTCATCTGTTTAGGGATTTTATATGAAAGTCCCGGATAAAAAAATCCCCGGCCCCCTTTACAAAAGGGAGAGTCGCGGTTTCCGTCAGATGTGCGGTGTCATTTGTCACCAGCCACAGGAACGTACAGGTGTCCAGCAAAATTCTCATGGCGCATACTCCTCAAAACCTTCCGGAATTTCATTGAAACCTTCTTTTATAACCACTTGTCCCTCGGCAGTTCCCATCCTTCTGGAATATTTTTTTTCCTGAAAGGGATCAGCCTGAGAGCCGGTTTGCCATCCATCATAATAATGAACTCGTCTCCCTCAAGAGATTTTCGGATAAGTTCCGTGAAATTACTTTCGGCATCTTTCAATTGTACTTGTTGCAACATTTCTTCACCTTGAATTATATAATATAATTCTCAATAATATATATTAAAAGCCATTAAGACCAGTGTGTCCAATACATAGCATTATCTCATAACATGCAGGTCTTACCAATTAGATGGCAGGACCAGCATTCCAGAATGTATATCATTCCAAGCAGCCTTACTCCCGTATCTGCCCGTCACCGAGAACCACAAATTTGGTTGTTGTGAGTTCCTCCAGGCCCATGGGCCCGAAAGCATGGAGTTTGGAGGTGCTGATGCCGATCTCAGCCCCCAGCCCGAGATGTCCGCCATCGTTAAAGCGTGTTGATGCATTGACAAGGACAACAGAGGAATCTGCTTCACGGAGAAATTGCCGCGCCCGCTCATAATCCGAAGTAACGATAGTTTCCGTGTGAGCGGAACCATATTCTGCAATGTGTCTGAGGGCTTCGTTCATATCTTCTACAACCTTTACAGCGAGAATGAGGTCAAGGTATTCCTCAGGCCAGTCCTCTTCTACGGCTTCCTTTGCATCCGGAAGGATACGGCGTGTTTCAGAACATCCCCTGATTTCCACGCCTGCTTCTGAAAAGCGTTCTCCCATCCGGGGCAGGAATTCCTCTGCAACTGCCTTATGAACCAGCATGGTCTCCATTGAGTTGCACACTCCCGGACGCTGTACCTTCGAGTTAAAACAGATATCTTTTGCCATTTCGAGGTCAGCACCGTTATCCACATATACATGGCACACCCCTTTGTAATGTTTTAACACCGGTATTTTCGAGTTTTCCACAACGAAACGGATCAGCCCCTCCCCGCCCCGGGGAATAATCATATCAACATATTTCTCCTGCTTTAGAAGAATATTGACAGCTTCCCGGTCTCTCACAGGAACAATCTGTACGGACTTCTCCGGAAGTCCGGTTTCACGAAGGGCCTCACTCGCTATATCTGCAAGGGCCTGGTTGGAATTCAGGGCTTCGGAGCCTCCTCGGAGGATCACAGCATTTCCCGCTTTAAGGCAGAGACCCGCGGCATCTATGGTGACGTTGGGTCTGGATTCATAAATGATGCCGATCACCCCTAGGGGGATACGCATACGGGAAACCAGCAGGCCGTTGGGCCTTTTCCATGATTTTGTCATGGTCCCGACAGGATCTTCCAGTTGTGCGACCTCCCGAAGTCCGCCCGCCATTGAACTGATGGTTGAATCCTTTACGGTGAGGCGGTCTATCATTGCATCAGAAAGCCCTTTTTCTTTTGCAAACTCAAGGTCTTTCTGATTACTTTCCTTGATGGAAGATGCGTTTCGTTCAATTTTATCAGCAATCCTGAAGAGTACGTCATTTTTTTGGATTGAACTGCATCTTGAGATTTCTACGGATGCTGCTCTTGCAGCTTTTGCCATTCCAGTGATTGTGGATTCGACAGACATTTTCATTCTCCCTTTGATTTCTATCATGTACAGATAATTCAGCAGATCGAAAGTTTGTAGTCCCGCCTTCAGGTTAAAACGGAGGAGTGCAAAGCTTGCTTTGCAAAGCAAGCTTTGCACTCCGCGGAATTTATAACCTGAACCTTAGTGCTGTGTTTCATAAATAATGTCCGGGTCGGAAAGGACACAATGTAACGTAATCTTTCAGATTGCGTTCCCGCTTTATCTGTCCCGGCGCAATCTGAAAGATTACGTTACAAAGCAGGCTTCGCACTCCGGGGAATTTAACCCGGACATTAATTCTGAAACGGAGAACTTAGCTGAATTTCCCAGGGGTTTCGATCTGGTGACATTTTAATTTTTTATCAGGTTCAAATACGCCTCTAACTCCAGGGATCTGTTTCTGATAATTTCCATGCGCCTCTGCGCCCCTGCCAAGGCATGCTTCTGCCCTTGTGAAGAAGGCAATATACTGTCAATCAGTTCGAACTCCGAATCCCGATAGCTGATCCACTCCAGTTGGGCTGATTTCAGCGCGTTTTTCTGGTTCGGAGTCAGTACTGCCCGAAGCTGATTGTAAATTTTGTTCAACCGGGCATCCCATAATTCAGAGGCGTTGTCAGTGCATATGATTACATCTGTTGTTCTGACTGCTTTGTCAGAACATTCTTTTAAAATTTTATCAATCAGAGCGGAGCCGATTTCCTGACCGGGCTTTTGCTGTTCGGACAAAAATTCAGGAACACCTGAAACATTGAGGCCGAGAAGCATGGCAAGATTAATCCATCTGTCCGCTTTCTGAATGTAAGTATAGGCCAGATCAATCCCTTCTCCGTTAATGAAAATCTGGTAAAACCGGGCATCGGTATTTCTCACCTCGACCTGCTTCACCTTTATATCTTTCCATGTCTCATCACCGCACGGTGCGCAGAATTCTCTGATTACGATTCCCGGATTTATCATTTCTCCGGCTTTATAGGCATCCGGTTTTTCAATCCAGGCAGCCTGATCAGCAGAAGCAGCCGTTATTATTGCCGTGAGCAGGAAAATTAGGGAACCTGCCAATTTTTTCAACATGAGTTACCTCGTTTTGAAACTTTATATGAAAGGGTTCCCCCCTTCGGCAGGCTCAGGGAACGGGAACGGCTTTCATATTTCGTTGTGACCGCCAGATCATGGCCGTTTATATGAAAGTCCCGGATAAAAAATCCCCCCGGCTCCCTTTACGAAAGGGGGAGTCGTGCGGGGTTTCATCATTCGTTGTGACCAGCGAGTCATGGAAGTTCCAGGGAATAAAGAGTGCAGAAAGCGGATTTTTGGCTGTAAAGAGAATTGGTGGGTAAACCCGTCCTGCATTACATGAGCCGTTCCAACTCCGTTATTATGCCCTTCATCACTTCCCCGGCCTTTCCCGCGATCAGGTAGTCGCTGATATGGTCGTCGGTCAGCGGGGTTCTTTCCATGTTGATCTCTATGACTTTCGCGCCTTTCTGCTTTGCAATCACAGGCATCATGGCTGCGGGATGCACAACAGCCGATGTTCCTACGACAAGCATGATATCGCACTGGGACGCAAGCTGTTTGGAACGAAAAAGTGCGTCAGGCGGAATCATTTCTCCGAAAAAGATGACTTCGGGCCTGTAAATCCCGCCGCATTTGCACCGGGGCGGAATTTCTGACATATCAACTTTGCCGGTTTCACACTTTTCGCTGCAATCCATGCAACGCTGCCATGCAAAAGAACCGTGAAACTCAATGACGTCTTTATTGCCGGCCATCTGATGAAGGCCATCTACATTCTGGGTGATAATGGTGTTTAATATTCCCATTTCTTCAAGCTTTGCCAGCCCCTTGTGGCACTCATTCGGCTTTGACTTGTCAACAAGGTCCTTCATCTCTTTGATGAGAACATTCCAGACATCTGCCGGGTCACTCATAAATTTTTCAATGCTGGCATAATCCGGATCAATTCTCTCCCATACCCCTCCTTTTCCCCGGAAGGGCGGAATTCCGCTTTCAACAGAACACCCGGCACCGGTAAGTGCAACAGCGTTTTTGGTTTCGGAAAGCTCTTTTGCCGCTCTTTTGATCAGGTCATCCATGATATTCTCTCCGGCCAAAGTGAAACTTCGGCACTCTGTTTAGGAAAGTCCCCTTCTCCTGCTCGGTTCGAATTGACAAATCCGAACCCGCGGCGTGGGATTTGTCAATCCCCCGCGAGCAGCAGTTGGTATTTTATTTCTTGGGAATTCCCTTAGTGTCTATAATTCGAATTCCATATCACATGCCACGCTGATACATTCAAAATCATAACCCTTTCTGGCAATGGCTTCTTCGCAGATATCAACGATGTTATCCATTTGCTGGTCGGTTCTGTTCTGGTTCAGGTGAAACAGTCCCAGCTTTTTTACCCCGGCTTCACGGGCAAGTCTGAAAGCCTGGGTAAATGAAGAATGTCCCCATTCCGTAAACAGCTTATATTCTGCCGGGGTATATTCGCCGTCGTGAAACAGGATATCCGCGCCCTCGCAGAATTCCGCATAAGCTTCAAAGGCCAGTCCCCCGGGGTGGACAAAGCCCAGTTCATTGTCCGTGAGAAATACAAAGGTTTTGCCGTCTTCTATAAATTTGAAGCCGCTACCGGTGTTGGGGTGACTCAGGCTTATGGGAATGACAGTTGCCGACCCGATTTCAAACCGGTCAGAACGGTCTTCTTCATAAGATATCTCCGCCAGTATCTCGGAATATTTCACCGGGAAATTCGGTACATCCATGAGCTTGGAAAGCATTTTTCTCACGTAACTGGAGAAAGGACACCGGTACATCCTAATCTTATGCTCCTGGCTGTAAATGGGTTTGAAAAAAGGAAATCCCATCACATGATCCCAGTGAGCGTGGGTGAAAAAAAGATGATACTTCCGATGCTCCTCCAGGATTAACTGATTGCCGAGTCTCCGGATACCGGTCCCGGCATCCACAATAATAATGTCATCGGTTTTTGTCCTGATCTCCAGGCAGGTTGTATCCCCGCCATATTTGACAAACTCTTTCCCTGAAATCGCAATCGAGCCTCTTGATCCCCAACATTTAATATACATTATTCGTCCGTTGTCAGTTGTTCGTTGTCCGTTGCAATGAACCCCGGGTTTCACGCATTACGCATCACCAAAAAAGTATGCCACACTCCGCCCCGTTCACGTTTCTCAAGGATTCTGACGGGGAGGCGGGATAATTTCCACTCAATATTTCTTGCTTCGCTGCGCAGGAGTCCGGATAAGATAATCCATTTTTTTCGGAGGAACCCCTCGGAATTCACGTTTCACGTTTCACGTTTCACGCATTACGCATTACGCATTACGCATTACGTTTCACGTTTCACGTTTCACGTTTCACGTTTCACGCATCACCAAAAAAGTATGCCACACCCCGCCCCGTTCACGTTTCTCAAGGATTCTGACGGGGAGGAGGGATAATTTCCACTCAATATCTCTTGCTTCGCTGCGCAGGAGTCCGGATAAGATAATCCATTTTTTTCGGAGGAATCCCTCGGAACAGACCAAGTTTTTCATCACATCATAATGGATGTTTGCAACCACCAGATCCGCGGGGCAGTCCGTAAAATCCTCAGCGCGTCCCCTGACCACGGAAATTCTCTCCTCCAACTGATTCATAATGACGTTTCTCCTGGCTGTCTTTGCAGCCAGGAGATTGAAGTCAACCGCAAGGGTATGCCCGCATCCCAGGCGAGCCGAGGCAAGGGCGAGCAATCCGGTTCCTGTTCCCAGGTCAAGAACCGAGCGGACTGCATTTTCCCGGCATATCTTTTCGAGAATATCCAGGCAGTCGTGGGTTGTGGGGTGTGTCCCCGTGCCAAAAACAACCCCCGGGTCAAGCAGAATTTCAAATTCCGAATCCTCCCCGATTTTATACCCTGCATCGGATTCCCACGGCGGTGATACGAGAAAGCTCCCGATCTTAAACGGTACGAGTTTTCCTCCCTGCCATTCGTCATATGTCATATGAAACTGATCAAGAAGGATCAGGTCGGGCTGAACATTTAACAGGGTTTCCACCCTGTCATGTGAAGGTTTGGAAAAAAACAGGAAAGAAAAATCTTCTTCCTCCCAGTTGCCGATAAAATGATCACCGAACAACCCGTCCTGGTGCCCTATATGTCCTTGGATATAATATATATGCAGGTTTTTATAAGGATTTTCTGTTTTACTCATTTTTCGGTAACTGATCCAGATACCATTCCATGGGATTGAGCATCTCAAACCCCAGTTTCTCCAGTTTCTTTTTTATCGGTGCTACAGTATTGGTCAGGAGGTAGGGAAAGACAGCCCGTTTCCCCTCTTCCCAGTGCCTGGACACAAGCACACTTCCGAAGGAAATTTTTTCTTCGGTGATCGCATTCACAATTTTTTCCAGCTGCCCGACCTTATCTTCGACAAGAACACCTAACAGCATCCCGGGTTCTCCGATTCCCAGGACATTGGTAAAAGCGCGCAGCAGATCCCGGACTGAGATAATACCCATCAGCTTCCCATCCTCATCCACGACCGGGAAAGCTCCCACGCGTTTTTCCTGGATCAGCAGAAGAGCGTCCTGGAGGGTGTGCAGGGGAGAAATTGTAACGGGGTCCTTTGTCATGATATTTTCTACGCTGAGTTGTCCAAGCTTTTTCTTTTCCTCTTCAATATCGCAGCTATCCACAAATATGGACGGCATAGCGCTTCGTACATCTCGATCTGTAACAATACCGATGAGCTTACCATCTTCTTCTACCACAGGGAGGTGGCGAATTCGGTGTTCTTTCATTTTCTCTCCTGCTTCGAGAACACCGGTATCCCTGCTGACGGTAATAACCTTTTTATTCATTGATTTATCTACAAACATTTTCTTCTCCTTGGCTGAGTTCGTTGACAGGCCGAATTCGCGGTGAGCGATTTATCATTATGGCAAAACAGCGGGCTATTCCCCCAGTAAAATTTCAACATGATTCCTCGCAAGCTCGGGCAGACGCTCAAGGCAGTACCCGCCTTCGAGTATTGAAACCAGTTTCCCGCGTGAATATTTATCTGCCATTTCGACAATCTTTTCCATGACCCATGAATACCCCTCTGTTGAAAGGCTGACCCCTGACATATCATCGTCAATATGCGCATCAAAACCGACTGATACAAGAATAAACTCAGGGGCAAATTTATCAAACGCGGGGACAAGGTCTCCTTCTATAAGCTTTTTATATTCGGCGTCCCCCTGGCCTGGCAGTACCGGGGAATTCAGGGTGAATCCGTCTCCCTGACCCGCCCCTGTTTCAAATTCACGACCCGTCCCGGGGAAAGCAAATGAAGGATGCTCATGAATCGAATAATAAAACACAGTCGGATCATTTTCAAAAATGTGCTGGGTTCCGTTCCCGTGGTGTACATCAAAATCAATAATTCCGACCCGCCCGATTTCCCATTCTTCCTGGAGATATCTGGCTGCGATTGCGATATTATTGAAATAACAGAACCCCATAGCTTTATCAACTTCAGCATGATGTCCCGGGGGCCTTACCGAGCAGAAGGCATTGTCTATTTCCCCTTCCATGACAAGTTTCACTGTATCCAGAATGCCTCCCGCAGCCAGCATTGCAGTGTCAAAGGTTTCTGAGCACATCTGATTATCCGGGTAATCAAATTCCGTCATTCCATAGAGACAGGCTTCATCAAGGCGCATAATATATTTTATATCATGGATAGCTTCGATCCATCGCTGTCTTGCGCGGCTGGCTTTTATCAGGGTAAGACCGGGGAGAAGTCCTCCCGCTTCAATACCCTCATAAATGGCTTCCAGTCTCCGGGGACATTCCGGATGATAAGGGCCGGTATCATGAAGCAAATATCTGTCATCATGTAAAAAACCTGTTTTTTTCATTTGTTCTCCCTATGGATATTTACGATTTACGATTTACGATTCAGGACAGACAGAAATCGTAAATCATAAATCGTAAATCAGCTGATTATCTTTTCAAATATCCCGAAAGCCGAACTGATGGCTTCGTTATCTTCCGGTATTTCAATGGTCGGAAGTCCTTCCAGATCATAATCATACACTGCATCATCTTCAGGAATCGTTCCTGCAAGTTCCAGACCAGATTCCCGGATTATATTCAGCATCATATCCGGCGGCTCTTTTTTTGCCTGATTAATGATCAGAAAACTCTTCCCGAAACCGATATTCAGTTCCTGGGCAAGCTTATTAATTCTTGCGGCTGCCTGGATTCCCCGGCGCGAGGTATCTGAAACGATGAGCAGGATGTCAACATTGCGGGTTGTCAGGCGGCTGATATGCTCCATGCCTGCCTCGTTATCCATGATAATATACGGGTAATTCACGGTCAGTTTTTCCATAAATCCGGTAAGAAGCGAGTTTGCTGCACAATAGCATCCCGCACCTTCAGGCTGTCCCATGACAAGCAGATCGAAGTTGTCAGTTTCGGTAATGGCTTCTTCCATCCTCATGGATATAAAAACATCTTTCGTCATTCCATCGGGAACCTTCCCTTTTTTCATGTCTTCACGGGCATTTCCGAGAGTATCGATAATTCTGACACCGAGTACTTCGTTCAGATTTGCATTGGAGTCCGCATCTACAGCGAGTATCGGGGTCTGCCCTTTTTTTATCATATACTTAATGAGCATCCCTGCTACCGTGGTTTTTCCTGTTCCTCCTTTTCCTGCAAGGGCAACTGACAAAGGCATATTTCATACATTCCTTTCTGAAAGCTGTATTTTACGCGATTAAATTTTTTTAACCTGCACACAGCGTGTATTTATAATTTCAT
>JAUCGG010000108.1 GCA_030378015.1 Desulfococcaceae bacterium HSG8 | reverse complement strand
CTATTTTTCATAAAATAAAGTAGTTAAAAATTACGGATATTAAATGTCTTTTTTAAATGTCCATTTTTTTTAACAATAAAATAAAAAAGTTATGTCAATATTGCCAAAAATGTGTCAGGACCCTGTTGAAATGAGTTGGTTTGGATGATACGAATTGATAATTGATTTAAACAGGGCATTCCCATTTTCCCGGTCAGCCTGTAACTATCTGATTTATAACGGTCTGATCCTGCAACTGATCCGAGGCCGGATCAGCCGCTCTCATAATTACCGGAAAAACGGAAATGTAAAAGCCGGGATTGTCTGAAACAGACGGCATTTCACTTCTGGCAGTATGACCGGGAAAATGGAATGCGCCCTTTAAACAGAAACAGAAGGGAAAGCAAAGAAACAATCAGTAGATCGAAAACTTTAGCAGACAATGGATTCCGGGTTAAAATCGGAAAACATCCGTTTTCCGATTTTCCCCGGAATGACAGTACGTTAAATCGTCATTCCGGTTCCTGTAAGCTCAACTACGAACTACTGATAATTCCGGTAATCCATTGCCTCCTGACGGATAAAGAATATTGCTATGGATAAGAGTAAGAAATATATCCGCCTGTGCGAAAGAGCCACCGAAATTCAACAGCAATGGGTACAGGGCAAGGGGGACTGGTTTGTCTCGGAGGACGGCAGTCTTAAATGCTGCGTATCCGGGGAATATGAATCGGCAATCATAAAAAACGGTTTCCGAATCACAAAGAACAAAGCGGGGATCATTCGCTTGTCGAGATATATATGGCTTCCCCGGTTGGAGCAGTTGATGGAGATAGCGCAGCGCAGGGGGATAACTTACGGAAATTCAGCGCATGTTTTTTATGACTGGACAAAGATACCGTATAAAGAACCTTACCGACTTCCTGAGAAGATATTCTTGTCTGTAGAGCAACTCTGGCTTGCATTTGTCATGCAGTTGAAGTATTACAAAAAATGGGATGGAAAAAAATGGGCTAAATTAAGTTACAGCCCGGATATTGCATAGAATCGGCAACAATTTGCGATTTACGATTTACGGTAGGACAGAAATCGTAAATCGTAAATATTTCTGAGTTCATGACGGTTTATAAATTTTTTACCATGAAAATATATCCTGGAAAGCCGGGGTTTTATCTGTTTTAACTGAAAATATTTTCATAACCGGAGATGGCTTTCATGAGCGTTTATTAAACATTCTTCATATACAAAACAAGCTTTGAACTCCGCTAATTTCAGAAAAAAGCTTTGACTTAAAATTTATATGCTGTCAGTATCAGGGATTGTATGATAATAAGGATGGCTGCCATAAAATAGTTTTGTTTGAGTATCAGGGATTGTCAGTAGATCGAAAAGTTTTCTGTAAACCTTGGCAACAGTGGATTCCGGGTTAAAATTAAAAAACATCCGTTTTTTAATTTTCCCCGGAATGACGATTTAACATACTGTCATTCCGGGGAAAATCGGAAAACGGATGTTTTCCGATTTTAACCCGGAATCCATTGTCTGCAAAAGTTTTCGATCTACTGATTGTATGATAACGGGTGCAATTAAAAGTGTTATGGGTCATCGCAAATGACTTGATACTATTTTGGAGCATCGCATTCTCTGTTTTCAGGTGGTTAATATCTGATTTCAATATCAATTCATTTGCGACGAGCCATAGGCGAAGCCGCCGTCAGTCCTCGTTCCCAAACTCCGTTTGGGAACGCGATTACCCGCAAAACTCCGGTTTTGTATGAAATGTCAGGTACTGCAAACAGAGTTTGCCTGCAAGTGTGTTCCCAAACGGAGTTTGGGAACAAGGCTGAAGGATGTACTACACCACTTCGTAAATCCGTCACCCCCCTGTACCGGGGTTAACCCTTTAAATTTATTAAAAGCCGGAGGGTCACGAACTTTCAAAGTGGTGTAGTACCTAACACTTTTAATTACACCCTATGATAACAAGGACAGCTAAATGAAAGACAAAATCTCTCTTATTGCCCGGAAAATTGCAGAAGCCGGTAAAAATGTAATTTTCACCGGTGCCGGGATATCCACTGAAAGCGGTATCCCTGACTATCGCAGCCAGGGAGGTATATGGGATAAATTCCGGCCCGTCTATTTTGACGAGTTCATGTCTTCAAAAGAAGCCCGGGTGGAATTCTGGCGGCAGGAGACAGAACTGTATCGCTATCTTAAAAAAGCAAAGCCCAATTCCGCTCACATGGCAATTTCCGAACTCCACAGGATGGGTCTGCTTGAGACCGTGATTACCCAGAATATTGACGGACTGCATCAGGCATCCGGTTTGCCGGATGATAAAATTATTGAACTGCATGGCAATACCTGCCGGGTACGCTGCATGAGCTGCGGGGAAATTTATTCCTTGGATGAAACCCATAAACGCATAGATGCAGGAGACCTCGCGCCGGAATGTACATGCGGGGGATACCTGAAATCAGATACAATTTCATTCGGACAGGCAATGCCGGTTAAAGAAGTTGGAAAAGCAGCGAAACTTTCAAAAGAATCTGATTTCTTTATGGTGGTGGGATCAACCCTGCTCGTTCAGCCGGCAGCAAGTATGCCCTTTTATGCAAAACAGCGCAATGCCTTTCTGGCGATTATCAATCTGTCAGAGACACCTTGTGATAAGATGTGTGATGCGCTGATTCGTGAAAAAGCAGGGTATGTGCTGGCAAAAATAGCTGACGAAATAAAAGAGATAAGAAGCAGGCGGTGACATGGCTCGGATTTATTAATCCGGGCCGCCTGGCGAAGATCAAGCCATAACTGATATGATATGAAACGGAAACGGGGCAAAACTGTAAGTTTGGCACTCCGATTTGCCAGCAGGAACATAGATTCCGATCTGCCGAATTTGTTTGACCAATTAGTATTAACAGTATATATTTACCATGAAAATGCATCCGAACAATCCGAACAGCCGTTTTTTTTTATTTTCATTACCGGGATGAAAAAACCGGTTTTTTCATAATTAATAAATGATTCAGGAGGTAATACTTATGAAAAAAATTCTTTTATCCGAAAATTCCAGGAAAAGCAAAAACATATCTGACAGGTTATGTATGATTTCCCGGGTGTGGCTTACGGCCCTGCTGATAGCAGGTCTTTTGAGCGGCATTTCTGTGTCACCGGCCCAGGCTGTACTGGTTATTTCCGGCAAATCCCCGGGATCAAACGAAACAGGGGTATCTTACAATAAGACGATTTCTATATCCTTTAATGACCGCATTAACCCTGTCAGCATTGAGGGAAATGTATTTGTAAACGGCTCTGTTTCCGGCTCGCACAGGATTGACCTCAATGTCGGCACATCCGGCGATACTGCCAGTGTCAATCCTTACTCCAATTTTGTTAAAGGCGAAAATGTATCAGTAACAGTGACTGACGGTGTTGAAACCCTGGCGGGAGACACACTTTCAGAACCCGAAACATGGCATTTTACCATTTCCGGTTCATTGTCAACAAGACCTTATTTTTTCGACAGCGGGCAGAGCCTGGGAACAGCCAGTTGTGTTGCTCTCGGAGATATTGACGGCAATGGCAAACTTGATGCAGTCGCTGCAGGAACTGTATGGATGAATGACGGAGATACACTGACTGCCGGGCAGAGCCTGGGAGGCGGTTCCAGTGTATCGTTGGGAGATGTTGACGGCAACAATCTTATTGACGCATTTATCGGGGGAGCCATATGGACGAACGACGGTGGCGAATTTGCAAGTGGTCAGAATATGGGACCCGCCCAGGGCGGGGGCCTCGGGGATATTGACAATGACGGAGACCTTGATGCCATCGTGGCAAGTACAGAAACCAGACTTTGGCTGAACGATGGCACCGGGACATTTACTATGGATGATGATCAGGATCTTGGGCCAGGTACAAACGCAGGGCTTGCTGATATTGATGATGACGGCTACCTTGATGCGGTGATCCTGAATTCAGGCGGAGGCAGCAGACTGTGGAAAAATAATCGCGACGGGACTTTTACAGACAGCGGAGCGAATCTGGGAAAAGGCAGCAGCATCGCATTTGCAGATCTTGACGGCGATGGATTGGTTGACGCGGCCATAGCAAGCACCGTAAACAGCATGATATGGATGAACGATAACGGGACCCTGGCCAGCGGCCAGGGACTCGGACCGGGAAACGGGGTCGCGCTCGCTGATGTTGATGGTGACGGGGATATTGACGCTGTTATCCCTGGCAAAGTATGGCTGAACAAAAACGGACAATTTAATGAGAATACCATAGGAAATCCTGGCGGTTCAAACGATAGCGGCGTGGCTGTGGGAGATATGAACGGTGATAATTTGCTTGATATTATCACAGACAATCTTTGGCTGAACAACAGTCCCCCGAAAATTAAGCAAGGAAGCAGCACCACACTGTTTGTTGGGGAAAATGAACCCTACGCCGGCATAACCTTGGAGGCCAGTGATCCTGACGAAAATCCCCTGACTTGGAGCATCAAAATGAACCCTAAACACGGGAATGCCGAGGTTACCGATGACGACACCTCAGCGGACATTCTATACACACCCGAGACCAACTACACCGGAAGCGACAAATTCCAGGTCCAGGTCACTGACGACCTTGAAACTGTCTGGATCACGGTTAATGTCAGCGTGGGTATAAGTGACCCTATTATCGGCGTCAAGTCCCCCATTGATGATGAGGATGAGGATTTTATTGAACTTGAGATGGATGAGGACGGGGATCCCCTGGAAGTGGAACTGATCGCCGAAACCCCGCGTAAACCTGATGATACCATGACATGGGAAATTATCTCTGCTCCGGAAAAGGGTACGGCTGAAGTTACGGATACACCCACCGACAAATCAGCAAAGATTCAGTACACTCCTATTAAAGACGAGAACGGCAGAGACCAATTTACAGTCCAGGTAACAAACAGCAAAGAGGGAACTGACACGATTGAGATAATTATAGATATCGCTTCCATAAGCGATCCGCCTACGATTGAAGGTCAGAAGGCCGCATTAACGGTAATGACAAGAACAGAACTGGTCATCAATATGACCGCTCTGGAAGTATATGATCCGGACAGTCATTACGGTGATCTCAGTGTTAATGTTCTGGACGGGGAAAATTATACACATACTGAAAATTCCATCACCCCGGTGGATGGTTTCCAGGGCGACCTTACAGTGAATATAAAGGTAAGTGACGGCACATACGACAGCGATGAATTTGACCTCAGTGTTACCGTCGAACCGCCCAGGCCCGGTGATCCGGATGGCAATGGAAAAATCAATCTCAAAGATGCCATACTGATTTTGAAACTGGTGTCCGAAGTCCAGTTGGACGAGGATGTTGAGCTTCAATCTGCCGCGGATGCAAACGGAGACGGAGTGTTGAGCATCCATGACGTTATCTATATCCTGAGCATACTCCAGCCCGGAGATATCAACAGCGACGGAAGCATCAATCTTATGGACGCCATCCTGTGCCTGAAAATCCTGACCGGGATAGATGTGAGCGATATAAGTCTGAGCGGTGATGCTGACCAGGACCTGAAAATCACTGTGGCAGAAGCCATCTTTATTTTGAAAGAAATTTTGGGTGATGAGTGATGCGTGAAACGTGATGCATGAAACATGATCATAAAATCAGTAAATGGAAAATGTCCCCGGAATGCTCGCTTGGGATTGACAAATCCCAAGCATTTTCAGGCAATTTTCATCTGCTGAAAATGCAGGAGACTCCTGCCTTTTGTATTTACTGAGAATCACGCATCACGCATCACGCATCACGCATTACGCATTACGCATTACGCATTACGCATCACTTTTCACATGTCTCAATTATCTTACCAAGATTACCCCAAAGAACCTGTGGTTCTGGACAACCTCTCTGTCAAATTCATGAAACAGGCCCGGTTTGTCCCTTTGGAACTGACAAATAATACCCTTTCTATCGCTATTGCAGACCCGGGGGATGTTTATACTATTGAAGCTTTGAAATTTTCATACGGCTTCGATATCCGGGCGCGCGAGGGCAGATCCGAAGACATTACCGAGGCCATTGAAAGATTATATGGGATCGGCAGCCAGTCTATTGAGACGATCATAGAGGAGGCAGGTAAAGATATCTATGAAATCTCGGCAGACGGGGAGGAAGATGTTGATCACCTCAGGGACCTGGCTTCGGAAGCCCCCATCATCAGACTGGTGAACCGGCTCATCCTCAATGCTGTTGAAGTAAAAGCCAGTGATATCCATTTCGAGCCTTTCGAGGATGAGTTCAAGGTGAGATACCGTATTGACGGTGTTCTCAATGATGTGGAATCCCCTCCTTCCCGGCTTCAGGCTGCGATCATTTCCAGGGTCAAAATCATGTCCAAACTGGACATTGCAGAGCGGCGTCTTCCCCAGGATGGCAGAATCAAACTGAAAATAGCGGACAGGGAAATTGATTTCCGGGTTTCCACGGTTCCCACTGTTTTCGGCGAAAGCCTTGTTATGCGGATACTGGACAGGGATACTCTTGTGCTTGATCTGGGCCAGTTAGGTTTTCCGAGGGAGATTCTTTCCCAGTATGAGGAACTGATCATACAACCCTATGGAATGATACTCGTTACCGGCCCAACTGGAAGCGGGAAGACATCCACCCTTTATACCACCCTTGCAAAGATAAATGCTCCTGAAAATAAAATAATCACCTTGGAAGACCCTGTGGAATACCAATTGCGGGGAGTCAACCAGATCCAGGTCAACGCTAAGATCGGGATGACTTTCGCAGGGGGGCTGCGCGCAATTGTCCGCCAAGATCCGGATATTATCCTTGTCGGAGAAATCAGGGATAGGGAAACTGCTGAAATTGCAATCCAATCAGCTCTGACCGGCCATCTGCTTTTCAGCACACTGCACACCAATGACGCGGCAGGAGCAATTACCCGGCTCCTTGATATGGGGGTGGAAAATTTCCTTTTAAGCTCCACGCTGCTAGGGATATTAGCGCAGCGCCTGGTAAGGGTTATCTGCCCCGTGTGTAAAACACAGGTAACGCCGGATGAAAAGCTTTTAAGATCAATGAATTTACAACCCGGGGAAGCAGACGGCATCCGTTTTTTCAGCGGGCAGGGATGTGAGGAGTGCAGGCATACCGGCTTTAAAGGGCGGACAGCCATTTTTGAATACCTCCCTGTGGATGAAGATATTCGCAGGGAGATTATTGCCTGTTCAAGCACGGAAAAGATTAAAAAAGTTGCCTTTGAAAAAGGGCTGATTACACTGAGGCAGGACGGGTGGCGAAAGGTAAAAGTCGGGGTTACAACTATCTCCGAAGTGCTCCGGGTGACACTTGAAATATAACCGGGAGATCAGAATGGATGCAATTAAAAGCCCGTCGGATTAAAATCCCAAGCTACGCCGCCTTCAGGGGAGAGCCTCTCTCCCATTCCTATAAAATAACTCCGTTCGGGAACGAAGAACGGAGTGCAAAACTTACAGTTTTGCAGAACGAAGCACTGCGTGAGTGGCTTATGTTTCGCGTATTACAGAATTTAAGTTTTTACTTGACATTTATTATTCTCTATAATAAACAATATCTTTTCCCTCAAGATATATTTTATAGGAATCATGGGAAATGACTCGCGACACCAGAGATGCTGAGAGGCTCAGACCCAAAAGGTGAGGAGGTACGGATAAAGCAGCGTTCCGCTTCACGCAACCTTCAGTTCCCCGGAACATGACGGCTTCGCCGCAGGCAACAGGCAAGCTTCACCGTTATTGCGTTTAAATTCCAATCAAAAAAGCTGACAGGTAATTTATGAGAAAACCGATACTTGAAGAAGGAAAATCATATACTTTTTCTGATTATTTTGAACTGGACAATCCTACTAAAGAGATTGTTGCAGAGTTCGGTTATCAGTTCCGGCTGGAAAAGATCAATCTTCCCAAACATCCTTTCAAAGGTTCGCTGGAAAAACTGAAAAAGACTTTCTATAAAAAACTGCCTCATATCTCACTCAACTCGGAAACAGCAAAACGGGAAGTTCTGGTTGCTCCGGTTCTGCTGGAACTGATGGATTATATTGAAATAGATATCGATATAGAATACCATCTGTATGTCAGTAATCAACTTAAAGGAAATATTGATTATTTTGTAAGATCGGAGATCAGTCTGATAGTTATCGAAGCTAAAAAAGCGGATATGGAAAAAGGGTTCAGTCAGTTAGCTGTGGAACTTATTGCGGCCGACAAGTATATTGAAGAAAGCGATGCTCCCATATACGGAGCGGTCACGGTCGGAGATTTATGGAGATTCGGAGAGCTTGACAGAAAGGAAAAACTGGTATCAAAAGATATTGATTCATACCGTGTTCCTTCCGACCTTGAAGAACTTTTTTCGGTTTTAACAGGAATACTCGGACCCTGACATTCTGACATTAAATATGAAAACGCATAACCCTGCGTTGATCTGAGGTGATTTCCAGAAAAAATATACCTAGTACACCAAGGCAGAAGTTCGTACACACTTTTTAAGCCTGTAGCGTAATCTTTCAGATTGCGTCTGTTCCTTCCGGCGCAATCTGAAAGATTACGCTACCCTTAGGGGAGCAGTCCCGTAGGGACGACTGAAAACAGCCCGGCAATTTATTGCCGGGGCGGATGTCCCCGTTTTTTTCAGTCCCGCAGGGACGACTGAAAAGCTTTTTTTCAGCCGTCCCTGCGGGACGTGATGATCCGGAATACTCACCCGGCAATGAATTGCCGGGCTGTTTTCAGTCGTCCCTACGGGACTGAAAATCACTCCCCTGACTTGTAAATACGCCCGGCATATGGTGTTTTCAGACTGTGTACCAATTTATGCCTTGCTGTACTATTGCAGTTTGTAGTTCTGCCTTCAGGCGGCATGACAGCGTCTGAAGGCGGAACTACAAACTGCAATCCGGTATGTTCTTTATTGGAAATCGCCTCAGTTTCTTTTATGACAAACTTTTAAGGAGGTCACAATGAAAGTATTTTTTCGTATCACCCTGATAAATCTCGTATTTATCCTTTTTCTGTCATTTTCTGTCGGATTTGCAGCCAACAAAAAGGAATATCCCACATCGCCGCCCGCAAAAATCGCCAAAAAATGGCGCATCGGTTATCTCGAGGGCGGGCCGTATGTCAGTTATCAGCAGTATCTGGCTGAAATTTCCAAGGCACTTTCCGACCTTGGATGGATTGAGCCAATCACCATTCCTCCCCGTGAAAATGAGAGTGAGACGGATAAACTGTGGGCATGGCTGGCTGCCAATGCAAAAAGCAACTATCTTGAATTTGCAGTCAATGCCCACTATTCAAATAATTGGAATAAAAAAGGCCGGGAAGAGAATAAGAAAACAGTTCTCAGAAGACTGAATGAAACCCGGGATATTGACCTGATGATCGCAATGGGAACCTGGGCAGGACAGGATCTGGCCAACAACGATCACTCGGTCCCCGTGCTTGTCTGTTCCACTTCTGACCCGATTGCTGCCAAAATCATAAAGAACGAAAAAGATTCGGGGTATGATCACGTCCATGCCCGTGTGGATCCGGCACGGTTTGAAAGACAGATCCGTGCATTTCATGATGTCATCGGATTCAGCAAACTCGGTATGGCTTTCAGAGATACGGTTGATGGCCGGAGTATTGCTGGCATGGAGGCGGTCAGGAAGGTGGCTGGCGAACGGAATTTTGAGGTGCTGGAATGTCATACTTCATCAGGCATATCCGAGGAAGCAGTAGCCAGGATGGTTGAATGCACCCGGGAACTTGCGCCGAAAGCAGACGCTTTTTATATTGTCGAACAGAGCGCGGTAACCCTGAAGACCCTGCCCCGAATTCTTGAGGTGCTGAACGCGCATAAAACCCCTGCATTTTCACAGAGCGGCGCGGATCATGTCAGGCACGGGGTGTTGCTGAATGTTTCCAATACAAGCTACAAGGAAGTGGGAAGATTTCATGCAGAAACCGTCGCCCAAATTATTAACGGAGCAAAACCCCGCAATTTGCCTCAGATTTATGAACCTCCGGTCAAAATTGCCTTTAACAAGGTCGCGGCCAAACTCATTGATCTGAATGATGATATCTATCAGCTACTTTCGGAAACAGCGGATGAGGTTTATGAGAAGATAGAGGTAAGCAAATAATGCAAATTAGGAATTAAGGAACCGTGACCAAATAAAAATCCCCCTTTATGCTCGTCTCGGATTGGCAAATCCGGGATGCCTGCCGGATTTGTCAATCCGGCAGGAGCGGGAAATGGGGAAGTTTTTTGGTCACAGACACTAAAGAGGTCACAATGAAAGCCTTTTTTCGTATCAGCCTGATCAATGTCATATTCATCCTTTTTCTGTCGTTTTCTGTCGGATTTGCAGGCAACAAAAAGGAATATCCCACATCACCGCCCGCAAAAATCGCCAAAAAATGGCGCATCGCTTATCTTGAGGGAGGGCCGTGGAGAGATTATCAAAGCGCTCTGATCGCCACGGTTGAGGGGCTTTCCAAACTTGGCTGGACAGAGGAAATTGCCATCCCCCGGCCGAAAGATATACACGATACCGGTGAACTATGGCCGTGGCTGGCTGCCAATGTAAAAAGCAGGTATCTTGAATTTGCAGCGGATGCCTATTACTCAAATAACTGGGATGAAGAATCGCGGAAGAAGACAAAAGCGATTCTCATCAAACGGCTGAGTGAAGATCGGGACATTGATCTGATCATTGTCATGGGGACCTGGGCGGGGCAGGATCTGGCGAATAACAGCCATTCTGTTCCCACGGTTGTAGCCTCCACAACGGATGCAGTTGCCGCAAAAATTGTGAAAAGCGTGGAAGACTCAGGCTATGACCATGTCCATGCCCGAGTTGATCCCGCACTCTATGAAAGACAGATCCGGGCATTTCATGATCTCCTCGGGTTTAAAAAACTGGGGGTGCCTTTTAAAGACAGTGTTACCGGTCGGAGTTATGCAGCGATAGAGCATATTGAGAAAGTTGCTGAGGAACGGCAGTTTCAGATAATACCATATTATATGAAATACACGAATACCGACAAAAAATCTCCGGCGGAGATGATTGAATGCGCCCGGGAGCTTGCCCCGAAAATAGATGCTTATTATGCTCCTATGCATGATTCAATAAATCCGAAAACATTGCCTGAAATTCTTGCTGCTCTGAATGAATACAAAGTTCCCACATTTTCGCAGCATTCCGATCTTGTCAGATATGGTTTGCTTCTGACCGTTGCCACAGTGAAGTTTGAAGGACGAGGAATGTTTTATGCAAAAACCATCGCAAGAATTATTAACGGCGCAAAGCCCCGTGCTCTGGGTCAGGTATATGAGACGCCTGTCAAAATTGCTTTTAATAAAGCGGCGGCTAAGATCATTGATCTGAGAGATGACATCTATCACCTACTTTCGGAGACAGCGGATGAGGTTTATGAGGAGATAGAGGTAAGCAAATAATGCAAATTAGGAATTAAGGAACCGTGACCAAATAAAAATCCCCCTTCATGCTCGTCTCGGATTGGCAAATCCGGGATGCCTGCCGGATTTGTCAGTCCGGCAGGAGCGGGAAATGGGGAAGCTGTTTGGTCACAGACACTAAGGAGATCACAATGAAAGTATTTTTTCGTATCACCCTGATCAATGTCGTATTTATCTTTTTTCTGTCGTTTTCTGCCGGATTTGCAGCCGATAAAAAGGAATATCCCACATCGCCGCCCGCAAAAATCGCCAAAAAATGGCGCGTCGGTTATCTTGAAGGCGGGATGTATAAAGATTATCCGAGGGTTTTTACAGCAACAGTTGAAGGGCTTGCCGAGCTCGGCTGGATTGAAAAGATCAGCATCCCCCGGGAAATTAAAGCGGATACAGGCAAGCTGTGGGAGTGGATGACTGCCAATATTCGGAGCAGATACCTTCAGTTTATACCGGATGCCTATTATTCCAATCAGTGGGATAACGAATTGCGGAAACAGAATAAAGCGATTATTCTCAGGAGACTGAATGAAAAGCGGGATATTGACCTCATGTTTGCGCTGGGAACCTGGGCGGGGCAGGATCTCGCCAACTCAGAACATTCCGTTCCCACGATTATATGTTCCGTGTCTGATCCGCTTGCCGCAAAAATTGTGAAAAGCGTGGAAGACTCAGGTTATGATCATGTTCATACCCGACTTGATCCGACGCGGTATGAAAGACAGGTTCGGGCGTTTCATGACATCATCGGGTTTAAAAAATTGGGGGTGACTTTTACAGACACACTTGCAGGCCGGAGCTACGCGTCGATTGAAACTATCGAAAAAGTCGCGAGGGAACGGAATTTTAAAGTGGTAGAATGTTCTGTTGAAGCTGGTAACGCCGAGGCCCAGGAACTCAGTGTGATAAAATGCGCCAATGAACTTGCATTGAAAATAGATGCTTATTATATCAGTATAAAGGCCGCGGTGAATCAGAGGACGCTGCCGAAGATTCTTGATGCCATGAATGCTCACAATATCCCCACGTTTTCACAAGCCAGAGTTAAATATGTCAGACAGGGCGTGCTTTTAAGTATCGCAAACCCGAGTAAGACAGAGCTGGGAAGATTTCATGCGAAAGTCATTGCCAGAGTGATTAATGGCGCAAAGCCCCGCGATTTGAACATGGTATATGAAGCTCCTGTCAAAATCGCCTTTAATAAAGCGACTGCCAAAATTATTGATCTGAAAGATGACATCTATCAGCTGCTTTCGGAAACAGCGGATGAGGTTTATGAGGAGATAGAGGTAAGTAAATAATTTTTTAGCATATCACCCGGTTCGAATTGACAAATCCGAACCGACTTCCCGCCAATTTCGGAAAAAAAAATAATAATGAAAATGAATCTCAGAAACAAGTTTTTGATACCGACAGTGGCCCTGATTATTCTGGGAATGGGTATTTCAGCAGGGGTTTCCTATTTTATTTCCAAAAATGCCATTGAGAAGGAAATCAGGGCGCAACTGTTTCAGATCACCGATTCAAATGCGAAACATCTGTCCGCATGGATCAGCATCGTCAAAATGAACATCGGCAATTATAGTGAGCAGAATTACTTCCGGATGGCAGTTCGGGACACCTTTATGGGCAAAGCCTCCCGAAAGGCGGCCAGTCGTTATCTGGGTAAAAAAAAAGAGGAAACCGGGTATTATGAATCCATCAGTGCAGTCAACAGAAAAGGGGTGATCATCGCTTCTTCGGATGCTGACAAAATGGAGACATCAGACATATCTGAACAGCAGTTTTTTCAAGAGTCGTTAAAAGGAAACCGTTTTATATCGAATGTCAGCAAAAGCGAATTAACAGAAAAGCCTGTTTTTATCATCTCTTACCCCATTGAGGATAAAGATGCCGTTGTTGGCGTGTTGTTCAGCGTGGTGAAAGTGGAATATTTCAACCGGATTTATATTGACCCGGTAAAAGTGGGACAGAAAGGGTATGCCTTTATGGTAAACCAGGAAGGTTTTCTGATTGCTCATCCTGACCGATCTCTTGTTCTTAATACAAAAGAAATGAAATCTGATCTGGATGTGACAGAAGAGACAGACGCTCTGATTCTTTACACGCTCAAAGGCATGAAAAAAATAGCCGCTTTCAGAAAAGATAAGGAAACCGGATGGACAATCGGCGTGGACGTGGCGATTTCGGATATCATGTCGCCTGTCAGAGTTCTGGCCCGTGCAAACCTTTTCATTACCGCTGTTCTTGTTATTCTCGTTACGGTCGCGATACTCCTGATTGTCCGATCCATTGTCAGACCGATTCATCAGGTCATCGCAGGTCTGATTGAAGCATCTGCTCAGGCAGCCGCTGTTTCATCCCAGGTTTCAGCCGCCAGCCAGCAGTTGGTCCGAACCTCATCCGAACAGTCCGCGTCTGTACAAGAAACCTCTGCATCTTTGGAACAAGTCTCCTCCATGATCAGACAAAACTCGGATAATGCGGTTCACGCGGATGGGCTTATGAAGGATACCCGTAAAGTCGTTGATCAGGCTGCAGGCTCCATGTCCCAACTCACAATATCCATGGAAGAGATGTCCGCATCAGGCAGAAAAACTTCTAAAATTATAAAGACCATTGACGAAATTGCTTTTCAGACAAATCTGTTATCCCTGAATGCTTCTATCGAAGCGGCAAGGGCAGGCGAGGCCGGGGCCGGATTTGCCGTTGTCGCAGATGAGGTTCGGAATCTGGCCATACGCGCAGCCCGGGAAGCCAGGAATACAGCCATCCTTATCGAAGATACGACAGAAAAGATGAAGGACGGGTCGGAAATTGCCAGGAACGCCAACGCGATCTTTTCCAAAGTAACGGAAACGACCGCCATGGCAAGCGAGCTGCTCGGAAAAATCACGGCCTCTTCTTATGAACAGACCCGCGGGATAGAGCAGGTAAACAAGGCAGGAGCGGATATGGAAAGAGGAATTCAGCAAAATACGGCCAATGCCCAAGATACCGCTTCATCCTCTGAAGAAATGGATGCGCGGGCTGAACAGATGAAGGGGTTTGTTCAGAAACTGGCCGGGCTTATAAAGGGAGGGAACTCAAAATACAAGATCGCCTGAAGCCCGAACGGCGGTGAAACAGCCTGCCTGTTATCCGATCATTCCTAATGATTTATGAATTTATGAACAGAGTGTGATCAGGACTGATTTACAGGTTCATTCTAATTTTTTGATATCCATATCAAAATAAAAGTTCCTCATCCGTATAACCCAGAACCGAATCGTATTTTTCCTGCATGGAATATCATTCATATCCGAAAAGATACTGCTCCTCAGTAGAGCTAAAACTTCTGCAAACAGTGGATTCCGGGTTAAAATCGGAAAACATCCTTTTTCCGATTTTTATAGAATTTGAATTACCGACTAAAGGAATTGACAGATGGGTTGACGGATTAGAAAATAATCCTCGGATTTCGATTGTTCGTAGTTCCGCCTTCAGGCGGCCTGCCGCCTGAAGGCGGAACTACGAACTCAAAGTGTTAATGATACTGTATAGGAGAAACAGATGCAAGAAAATAATGCCGTCGTTGTGCAGAAAAATGAGGCAATGGTGCCGGATGTGGTTTCTGCGATAAAAGATATGACACCCCCGAAAGGTATTCCCCCGGCTGAGATAGATAAGGCGGAAAATGCAGCAACAGCCATTGCTGACAATATTCTGAGTGATCCGGAAAGCCGCTCAAGGGTTATGGAAGCCACCCGGCTTGGCGAAGATATCCAGACCCGTTCTAACGAAACTTTCAAACTTATGCGGACCTCACTGGGACAGGTGATGGATCGTATGGCAAAGGGGGACAATAAAAGCATTCCTAATGACCTAATAAAACTGCGCGAAGTCATGGATGACATCAACCCTTATTCGGCAATCGAACAGCTTAAAAGAAGTCAGACAGCGGGATGGTTCAGCCGGGTTCTCGGACGAGCACCGGGAATCGGAAAAATCCTGAGAAAGATCGCCATGAAATATGAATCGGTTCAGACCCAGGTGGATTCTATTATTCATTCGCTGGAGGCCGGGGCCGACAAGCTGCTGGAAAACTCCCTGGAAATCGAGGAACGCTACAAAATCCTGAAGCAACTTCAAAGTCAGCTTAAGGTAAGGGGATACCAGCTTCAGATAATTCTGTCCAAACTCGAAGAAGCCAAGCCAAGGATTACAGAACAGATCGGGCAGATGGCGATCCAGAAAGCCGGAGCGAGACTCCTTCGCCGCCTCCAGAATCTGAAAGTAACGGAAAACGCTTTTTCCCAGTTTTTTATTACCATGAACACGACTATGGATAATCACGAGAATCTGCGTGATGCTGTGATGTCAATGACAACCCTGACGCGCCCCGTGCTGGAAAACGGTCTTGCACTAAAAATCGCCCAGCAGGAAGAACGCCAGATTGCCGAAGCCCTCTCTTCTTCCCAGGAATACCTGGGCAAGCTCATGATAAATGTTGCTGAAGATGCGATGGATAACGCCGCGCTGACCGCTGAAGTCGTGAACAGCCCCCTTATTCGGCTCCAGGATCTGACAAAATCCTATCAGATTCTTATGACCCGTATGGATGAGGCATCCCAGATTGAGGCGAGAATGATGGAATCCGCGAAGGAAAATATCAAACAACTCGAGCAGATGACTTCTGATTTGGAGGAACGTGCAGAAGCACAGGAAACTGCACGGGAAGCTGTCCGCAATGTATAATCAGGACATATTCATAGTTCCTCATTCGGTCAGTTGCTATAAAAACAGAAGGTTATCCATGCCTCATGAACGCTGGACGACGAAGTTTTTCCATCCCCTGCTGATCCTGGTTTGTATCATACTTTTTCATGTAACCGATGTATGGGCTGAGGTTGGGAAAGGCCCCCTGCATGTCAGAAACCAGTTCCCGCCTCACCTCATGTTTTTGAAACCAGTTCCGGATTCCCCGCTGCTGGTTCCACGGGATCAATGGGAATTTTCCCTGGCCGCGGATTACGCCAGTGTTTTTACAGATGCATCATCAGATGAGTGGTCTGTGCTGGCAGATATGGAGATGACGATGCTGGAACTGTCCATTGCATACGGCATCACGGAATATCTGAGCCTCTCTCTTGATGTTCCCCTGGTAAGCATGAATGACGGTTTCCTGGACGGTTTCCTGGAAAATTATCACGATGCGCTGGGTGTCAGCAATTACGGAAGGGAAAAACGCCCCAAAGACGAATTCGGGTATGAATTGAAAAAAGGCGGGGAAACCTGGTTTAGCGGGGAATCCGGCGGGCTTCACCTGGCAGACATCTCAATTTCGGCAAAGCTTTCCCTGACAGATGAAAAAAGCGGGATATTCCCGGCATCGGTCAGCCTTGCATATACGCTGAAAGTGCCGCTCGGTGATGAGTCCAGCGGATTCGGCAGCGGCCGCTTCGATCACGGGATATCTCTGCTTTCACAGTTCCGATTCTCCTCTTTTGCCTTCTACCTTAACCCCGGAATAATTTTTTTATCAGATCCCGAGACTTCCGGGGCACATGTATCGGTTAATAATATCTTCGGTGTCTTTGCAGGCGGGGAATATATTTATGACAAATCCTTGGCATTATCAGCCCAGTTGAATTATTATACATCGCCGTTTAAAAATACGGGCCTCCGTTCCCTGGATGACGATACCCTTGAACTTGCCCTGGGCTTCACCTATGAACTGGCACACGGGATGAAATTGGAATTTGCTTTTTGCGAGGATCTTACTTATTCATCGCCTGATTTCAATGTGCATACGCGGGTTATTTATGAAATCGGACATTGAATGTAGAACGATTTTTCAAATCGTTTTAAACAATAAACAATTTGAAAAATTGTTCTACAGCCGGAAAAAGTGTAAACTATTTTCAGCTTTTATGAAAGGTAAGGGAATCCCCCAAATAGGACACGGATTTGCACGGATTATTTTCAGAGGATACGGACGTATGCACACGGATCGTTTCTCTGGTAAAACCCCGTGCGTATCCGGTATATATTATTTTCCGGACAAAAGTTTATTCGAAGACCTGCGAGGTTTTGAAAACCTCGCAGGTCTGACGTCCGATCTGTTTTTATTACAGATACAAAGCAAGCTTTGAACCGTCTGAAGGCGGAACTACGAACTGAAGGATGGCTGATAATAAATGGTAAAACCATAATGAAAATAAGAGAACGAGCAGATAGCATTTCTGAAATACTGAGAAGCAGATACCCGGATGTCAGAACCCAGTTGTCTCACAGGAATCCGTTTGAGCTTCTTGTTGCAACTATATTATCTGCTCAATGTACGGACAAACAGGTTAATTCTGTTACAGAAAATCTTTTCTCCCATCTGCCGGGGCCTGATGATTTTGCAAATGCCTCCTTGGAAACAATCGAACAACTGATCCGTTCCACAGGATATTTTCATAATAAAGCGAAATATATTAAAAGCTGCTCTGAAATCATTATCAAGGAATATAAGGGGAATGTCCCGGAAACATTGGATGAACTTCTGAAACTTCCCGGCATAGGACGTAAAACAGCCAACGTGATTTTAGGAGCGGCTTTCGGCATCCCGGGGATGGTCGTGGATACCCATGTGAAGCGGATTTCGAGACGGATAGGACTCACAGGGAATAACGATCCGGAAAAAATTGAATATGACCTGATGAAGCTTGTCCCTCGGAAAGACTGGAACGATTTTTCCCTGTGGCTTGTATATTTCGGGAGAGACATCTGCAAAGCCAGGAAACCGGCATGTGCATCCTGCCCGCTTTGCCATTTATGTAATTTTTCAGATAAGGAAACCTGATTTGGTTCGGCAGTGTACTAAATATGGATATGAATTCTTATTTTATTTTCAGCGTCCTGATCACTGCATTTGCAACTTTGCAGGTTTCGTAGGAAGGGACGCAGATAAACGCAGATATTTCCAGCAGTGTACGCTCGGATTGACAATTCCGAGCCGCCTGTGGAGTTAAAAGCTTGCTTTGTGAGTAAACAATCCGATTTTTCATGAGCATTTACAGATCATATACAAAGCAAGCTTTGAACTCTGCTGTAATGCTTAGAAATATCCCCTGACTGAACCAACATCGTTAAGTATCACTTAAAGATTTCCCGAAATTTTAGTTCTGATACGGAAAGCCTCGCTTATAAGGGATTTGCAGATCCGTCACTCCGCAGGCCTTTCTTATTTTTACCGCGAAAATTTTAACCACGAAACACACGAAAGACACGAAATTATATTCTTTTTCCGATATCTTTCAAAGTAGAATTCCCGGCATTTTTCATTTCCTGACAGTATCAGTAGATCGAAAACTTTTGCAAACAGTGGATTCCGGGTTAAAATTAAAAAATATCCGTTTTTTAATTTTTCACGGAATGACAGCAGGTTATCCGAGACAGGTATCCGTCATTCCTGGGAAAATCGGAAAACGGATGTTTTCCGATTTTAACCCGGAATCCACTGTTTGCAAGGTTAACCGGAAAGTTTTCGATCTACTGAGTATGGAAAGACAAATAAAAAGATGTACAGATACACATAAAGAAAAAACTTCTGAAAAAGGTGGAATATTCCTACCCCTTAATACGGGTATTTCTCCCCTGCCAATACAGTGCCTGACCCATTGACTCATTCCTTTGTTTCTGAGATAAACAAATCAAAGTCTGACAGATTGAAAGATCGTCAAAATTAACCCACAAGAAGAAAGAGAGGACTGATATGAATAAAATCAGATATACCTTCAGAAAGCCGAATAATGTTATCTTAACCGAAGATGAAATGCCCGAATTTCCCATGAGAAACTATCTTTGCGGGAATTACGATAGATGCCTCTCGAGTGCCGCCAAGGAAAACATAGAGTTTAACTGTGAAAATTGCCGTAAATTCATTCAGGCCGAAAAGCAGATACTGTCATCAGCCGAACTGGGCGGAATGTTGTCCTTGTGGGAATCAGTATTTGATGCCCGTGTTTCTATTCAATAATTCAACGATGCAAATGATTATGAAAACAAATAATTTCATAGTAAATAAATCCCGATTGCCCAAGTCCGTCGCTCAGGAGAGCATAGGAAAGCACTTGGGCGAGAGGGATTCGTTTACAGCGATTCCCTCAATTGCCATATCCGGTCAGGAAAGGCGTGACCGTCTGACAGTGGCACACCCCGCGGTTTTCGGACACGGATGCATACGGATTTTTATATAAATATATCTGATTCTAACGGATTTTGTGGTTGTATATTATTTCAGACAGTTGCGATCCTCACAAACCGCGGATGAACGCGGATGAACGCTGATGCCCAGCACTCTGCAGGGCAGTGTGTGTGTTCATCTGCGT
>JAUCGG010000107.1 GCA_030378015.1 Desulfococcaceae bacterium HSG8 | reverse complement strand
AGGTTTACCGGAAACTTTTCGATCTACTGAAATCACGATGGGAGCATATGTGCCGCTCTGCGGCAAATGAACGCTATCCGGGCATTACTGTCTCATCTGTTGCATAATTTTTATTATTTATGGTCATCAGAGCTTATATTATGGAAAGGATAAAAATGAAATATTTTAAAATGCTGATGCTTCTGTGTGTCTTTTGTATGATCGGAAGAAGCGGTGCTACGGCATCCGAACCTGTCCCGGTTTTCGTCAGTATTCTGCCCCAGAAGTATTTTACAGAAAAAATAGGAGGAGAGTTTGCAGATGTATCTGTAATGGTCGGTTCAGGAGGAAATCCGCATAATTATGAGCCAAAGCCCCGGCAGATGGCAAAGCTTTCCAAGGCAGCCGTTTACTTCGCTGTCGGGGTTCAGTTTGAAAATGTATGGCTCGAAAGATTTGCTTCTGTGAATAAAAATATGCTGATTGTCCGTGCCCAGGACGGTATCAGGAAAATTCCCATGACATCCCGCCATCATGAAAAAGAACATGTTCACGGACAACTGACAACTGACAACGGACAACTGACAACAGACCCCCATATATGGCTTTCCCCTCCGCTGGTAAAGATTATGGCAGGAAATATTCTGAATGGTTTTCTGACAGTTGATCCCGGGCACAAGGCAGAATATGAGACAAATCATCGGAAGTTCATCAATGAGATAGACGCGCTTGACGCCGAGATCAGGAAAATTTTTGCTGAAAAAGGGGAAAAATCCCGGTTTATGGTCTTTCATCCCTCGTGGGGATATTTTGCTCATACCTACGGACTTGAACAGATTCCGGTGGAGATTGAAGGAAAAAGCCCGAAGCCTGCGGAACTCCGGCAACTGATCACAGATGCGAAAAAGAGAGATATCAGTGTGATTTTTGTACAGCCCCAGTTTTCAACTGCAAATGCCGAAGTCATTGCAAAGGGAATCGGCGGTCAGGTGGTCTTTGCAGATCCCCTTGCCGGGAACTGGGCGGAAAACCTGCGACAGATGGCCGCGAAATTCAGAGCGGCACTGAGATGAGGTATCAGATGAATTCATTTGTGATAGAAGTACGTGACCTGTGGTTTTCCTATAACGGGCATTCGGTTCTGAAAGGCGCGGATTTCGAAGTTCCTGAAAAGGGCTTTGTCGCGCTGATCGGTCCCAACGGCGGCGGCAAGACCACACTGCTGAAACTCATGCTGGGGTTGCTGGAACCTGACCGGGGGAGGGTCCGCATTTTCGGAGAAACGCCCCGAAAAACCATGCATCGAATCGGCTATGTGCCCCAGGAAGTCGGGGTAAACAAGAGCTTTCCCATATCAGTCACAGATGTGGTACTCATGGGAAGAATGAGAACCGGTAAGATATGGCCCGGGCATTCTCAGCATGACAGGATCGCCGCACAGGAGGTTCTGAACCGGCTCGGAATGTCGGAATACAAAGATCGCCGTATCGGGGAACTTTCAGGCGGGGAACGCCAGAAAGTGCTGATTGCCAGGGCAATAGTAAATGACCCGGAGATACTTTTCCTGGACGAACCCGTTGCAAATGTGGATTCAAAAGGACAGAGCGAATTCTATGATCTGTTGAAAGAACTGAACGAAACAGCCACAGTTATAATGGTAAGCCATGATCTCATGGTGATTTCCAGCTATGTCAAATCCGTGACATGCGTGAACCGTTCTGTTCATTATCACGATGCTGCCGAAATTACCCAGGAAATGGCGGATATGTACTGCTGCCCCGCGGAGCTCGTCACCCACGGGGAATTTCCTCACCGGGTTTTGCGAAAACACGAGGATTTCTGATATGTTGGAAGCACTTCAGTTTGAATTTATGAGAAACGCGCTGCTGGCCGGACTTCTTGCCAGTGTGACCTGCGGCGTGATCGGAACACTGGTTGTGGTGAATCGGATTGTATTTATTTCCGGCGGAATTGCCCACGCGGCCTACGGCGGAATCGGTGCCGCATTTTTTTTCGGCCTGCCTTACATGATCGGAACCACAGGATTCGCACTGCTGGCGGCTGTGATAATGGCGGCTGTGACATTAAAAGCAAGACACCGTTCGGATACTGTCATAGGTGTACTCTGGGCTGTGGGCATGGCCACAGGCGTCATTTTCCTGGATATGGCCCCGGGATATAATGTTGACCTGATGAGCTATCTCTTCGGAAGCATTCTTACAGTTCCCGGAAGCGATATCTGGCTGATGTTCGGTCTGAGTATCGCTATTATCCTGATCACAGGATATTTCTATAATGATTTCCTGGGGATGTCTTATGACGAGGAGTTCGCCCAGATCAGGGGCGTTCCGGTAAAATTCCTCTATTTCCTGCTTCTCGGCATGATCGCGGTTTCCGTAGTAATGATCATCCGTGTGGTGGGGCTGATTCTTGTTATCGCCCTGCTGACAATTCCCCCTTATATTGCAGAAAAATATGTAAAATCTCTTCTTGAAATGATGCTTTTCTCCGGCGTATTGAGCGCGCTGTTCACCCTGACCGGCCTCTGGCTTTCTTACAGCTTCAACCTGACCTCCGGGGCCACAATCATTATGGTCGGAGCAGCAGCCTTCTTTTTTTCGATCCTTTTTGATCATCTGAAAAGCAGATTTTCAGCAGATCGTAACGAATGACAAATGACCGTGAGAAAAAATATATGTGCCATCAATGCAATTACTCCGCGCTGTTCAGGCGCTGCGGTCTGGATAATACGCCGAACCGTATAAGTGTTATGGAAATCGTAGGAAACAGCACGTATCCCCTGAGTGTGCAGGAGGTCTTTGATATCCTGAAACGTACAAAGCATGTTAATCGCGTTACTGTCTATCGGGTTCTGGATATCCTGGTGAAAAAAGGACTGCTGGAGCGTATCAGCGGGGGAGACCGTGCCTTCCGCTACGGCATTGCTCCGAATGACAATCACAGGCGTCATCCTCATTTCTACTGTAAACAGTGCGGGAATATGGAATGTCTGAATCCTGAGAGCATATCCGTGGATATGGAAGCCCTTGAACGAACATTTTCCGGCCTGATTGAAAAAGCGGAAGTCCGCATTGACGGGGTTTGCAGAAATTGTCTGAGGGCTGAGAAGAAATAATTGGTTTGGTGTTTGGTATTTGGTGTTTAGTTTTTGGTGTTTAGTTTTTGCTCATCATGAAGGTTCCCCGGAATGAAGGAGTGCAAAAATAGAGCGAAGCGGTTTTTTGCACCGCCGCAAAATGCAAAAAACCGCTTCGCTCTATTTTTGCACTCCTCTGTAATCCTAATGGAAACATGAAACTCGGAGCAGATGACAAAACACAAAACACCGCATTAGGATTATACCATCGTTTTTTCCTTCCTGAAAGCCAGGGGCGAACCTTTCCCGCTTTTCAAAGCATTCAGAAGGTCATTCTCGTTTTTTATGGAATCAGGAAACCGTGTGGCATAAAGGCCGACTTCGCTGACCTCATGCGCGTCACTCCCTCCTGTAACCGGAAGACCCAGGGCTGCTGAGACTTCAGATGCAAAGCCGTTCTCCTTTTCTGTAACTTTTCCGTTCATCACTTCTATGGCGTCAACATATTTGAAGAAGGGTCTTTCCATAGCCTTTTCCACTGTTAATCCGAGCTGTCCCACGCCAAAAGTCAGGAATCCCCTGAAAGGGTGAGCCACGATCATAAAGCCGTCTGCCTCCTCCACGGCTTCCCGGAGTTCTTCAATTTTTACCAGACCGCCGGATCTGATCTCCTTTTCCAGCCCGAATACGAGCATATGCCCCTGATCCGTTGTAACTTCATTGCCTCTGAATACCGGGAACCCGTGCTTCTGTATTAAATCTTCAACCCGGCTCACAGGCCATACATAATTATGGTCAGCCAGACATATCCCGTCCAGACTGATCCGCTTCGCCTCCGTGATCAGATCATCTTCGGATACTGAACTGCACGGAGAAGCAGGGAAAGTATGGGTATGCAGGTCAATGACAAATCCCCCGGATGTTTTATCCTGACCTCCCGAGTCACGGGCATCAGGCATATCTTTCCGGACAGTTTTTTCCCGGACTTCGATATGCGGAGGAGAAGCTTTTTCCTCGGCACTATCATATGATGCCTCCCTGGGTTCGCCATTGACAAATTCCTCAAAAGTCAGGTTCGGATGATCAGCCTTTATCGCTTCCCATTGGATAATTCTGACCGCTTCTTTTACTGATCTGCAGCACTCGATAAGTATCGTAGCAAAATGACGGCACCCCTTTCTTCCGACCGTTTTTTGCAGTTTCTGTGTAATGTTTTTATCGTTGATGCAAAATCCTGTGGCTTCCCGGAGAAAAGGCAGTGCCTTCGGGCATTCCGGTGTTGTGTAGCGATTCCATTTTCCGTTGACAGACAGAAATGTCATATCAGATATCCGGACAGTTGCATCAACCTCCAGACCGTAAATCACATCATCCAGGATACCGTGAACCAGCAGGGTATCCTCGTCTTTTCTGGCAATGCTGACCAGTTTGTTTCTCGAAAAATTCAACATGTCCTGTTATCCTCATTCTGATTTACGATTTCAGATTTACGATTTCTGCTCCTAAATCGTAAATCCGGTTGATTATTCAGGCGGTGTAATACCTTCCACAAGAAGACTCCCGGGAGCAAAAGCCGCGCAGCGGTTGTAGAGTCTTATGTTTTCCTTTACCATAGCTGAGAAGAATTCTGTCCTGTCTTCCGTATTCCGGGGTGCCCGCAACAGCGTACCTTTTGTCAGCGATAAAATTACCCCGTGGCAGCATTCTTCCACCATAAAGCCCAGCTCTTCATAATCCGGGCTGTCACCGAGAAGTCCTTTGATAATCTCCAGCATCCCGGGCCCTATTCGGACGCCTATCACTTTCTGAAGGAATTCATCTGGCTCCGGGGTTTCACGGTAGCCGCGCTGAATTTCCCCTTTCACGCCTGTGATGTCAAGGTCGGGCAGTCGCGCTGTGATTTCAACATAAGCATCTGTGAGTGTATCCTGGAGGCGGCAGTAGGATCGTATGGTCTGGTCATCAACCTGTTCGACGCCGGTGCATCGGTTTCTTGAAAAAGTAAGCATATGAGTCATGATTTCATCTCCTGTTTTACAGGTATGCCGGATTCACAGGGAACAGCAGTCTGGCACAGACCGCATCCGTACCCGTCAAATCCGTAATTGGATTTCACAAATTCCGCTGCTTCTGATCGGATATACTGCGAGCACCTGACTTTATCCTTGCCAGCGTGGGTTATCGCCCCGGCAGGGCATCGGGATATACACTTTCCGCAGACCCCTTTGGTGAAGAAAAGGCAGTATTCATGGTGGTCTTTATATGGCCGTGGTGCGGGGTCTGTCCGGATTTTCACGATCACAGAACCTGTCCGCATTGCTTTCCCGCGGGGTGTGATCAGACCGTCACAAAGTCCGAAAGTTCCCAGGCCTGATGCAAAAGCCGCATGACGTTCGGACCATGTTGACGCGAACCCGTATGTTTCAGATGTTTTCCTCTCCCACTGGGGTAAAAGTGCAGGGGCAGCGGCCGGATATCCTTCTTTCTGCAAGGCATTTACCAAATGGCTTCGCAGTTTTTCATTCACTATTTCGCCGTAAACACGCGATCTTGCCCATCGTTCAGACGGATAAGCCTGCTGTTTGCGATTGTCAGTTTTGGTGGCTTTGGTCTGGGGCAGGATCCAGGAAACTACTGTCAGTTCCCCGGGGTCGGCACTGAGTTCGGGAAAAGCTGTTGTGAAAACTTCTTTCGGTGTCCAATGAAATTCCCCGACGTGTTTTTTATACGCGTCATACAGCGGGTCATCTCCCTTGGAAAAACCGACAAGCGGATTTTCAAAAGCCTTTTCGCAGGCCCGGTTACAGAGCGTGTTTTCCGGAGATTCGGTGATGAAATCCCTGACAATGCCTTCTATCTTGGAGCAGGCGGTCTGAGTATCCATAATTAAGGTTCTCCTAGCCGGACAAAAATTCCGGTATGTTTTAAAATTGCTACCGCAACTTACAAGTTCGTCCCCACTTTCTTAAAGGTGGCCGTAGGGATTTTTCTTGCGAAAAAAGGCTGTTGCGATAAAAATCCCCCCCGTCCCCCCTTTACGAAAAGGGGGAGGAATTTACAATTCGTAAGTTCCTCCCTTCTTAAAAAAAGGGGGACGAACGAACTTAAAAAGCGATATAGTACGTTCGTCGGCTGGCTGAGGGATGAGCGGATTCGGGTCCCTCAGCCTGAGGCATGGCGTTACTATGGCGCGTTTCACATGACTTGATACTGAAATCGGGGTATTAAGTATTTGAAAATAGCTAATGCGATGCGTCGAAATAGTATCAAGTCATGTGAAACGCGCCATAACGGTTATTTACTCAGTTCCACCAAAGTATAAGTCACCTCGGGAATACCGATCTTGTTGTCATTATCCACATCAGCATTCAGATTTACACTTGAAGCGAGTCCCGTCAGGGCTTTCAAGCCAAGGATAACATCGCCCACATCAAGTCCTCCGCTGCCGTTTATATCTCCTTTGACATCAGAAGTCCCTACAGTGCTGCCGCTCAGACGGGGTACGAGAGCGGAAGATGAGTTTTTCGCACGTCCCTCGGTTTCTCCTCCGTATAGCTGATAGTGCCACCCGGCCAGGCCGAAACACCGTACTCGTCAGTAACGGGAACCCAGCCTGTGTCTGCATTGATATCGACGGCTGCAAGGGTCCAGGCATCGCCGGGAAAAGTGTCAAAAGTTTCTGTAAGCACGGATGTCCATTCGCCCTGCGCTGCTGCTTCCATCGCGGCAAAGGTAAAAAGCAAACATGTCAGCGCTGCTAAAGCTGCCGGGAATCTTTTTTTCTTCAAAGTCTTTCTATTCACAGTTTTTTCCTTAGCTGTTTTATTTGTTTGTTATAGCCTTTAAGATTAGGGTGTCCCACCTGTCAGAATTAAAAAAACGGGACATTTTTCAATTCTGACCCGGAATCGGCCGCTGCCGTCATCACAGATTACGGTATGAGGCCGAAAATGTCCGCCCTCGGTTATGAGGGACCCCCGAAGTTTGTCAGAAGGAGTGCAAAAATGAGGCGGAGCGGATTTTTGTGCCCGGTATCAAAAGGGTATCAAAAGATTATTTCGCTTATCTTTTGTACTCCTTTGCCTCACATCCCGAGTAACTATTTCAGGGAGGCGACCTTGACCTGTTACATTTCATTCGATCCTTGCTTTGTTTTAGGAGCAGATCGTCATCGGCACTGGTTCAGTTCAATGGGATTTTCTGGAAAAAGCACTCGGATTTGTCTGAAATAACAACAGATTGCAGGATATTCGGGATGTCCGGATAACAACCTGATTTTACAAGAATTACCATCGAACTGAACCAGTGCCGGAAAAACTGCCAATTTTTCGTCGGACATGTATGCGTATGCAAGTCAGACTTGCTTATATGAACGATACGATAAAGTCAAAAAATTTCTTCTTTTATCCCCACTATTCGTCGGTTAACATTAATCAGCACGGAATTTATTAATTATGATCTCGTGGTTACGCTCAGATTATAAAAATATGGAAAATCAGTAGATCGAAAACTTCTGCAAGCAGTGGATTCCGGGTTAAAATCGGAAAACATCCGTTTTCCGATTTTCCCCGGAATGACAGTATGTTAAATTGTCATTCCGGGGAAAACCGGAAGATGAATATCTTCCGGTTTTAACCCGGAATCCACTGTCTGCAAAAGTTTTCGATCTACTGAATATGGGAGCTGTCACATAAAAACCCGTCTTATAACTTGTTATGTTATAATGAATAGCTGTAAAGTGGATTTTCATGTGACGCTTCCCATATGGAAAATCGGAAATCGGTCGCAAAAAGATTGCAGACATTGTGAATCTGCGATATACTTTTGTGTAAATCGTAAATCGTAAATCGTAAATCGTAAATTGAAGAAAGGATCACTGTCCGTTATGGAGCTTCATAAAAAGACAATCATGCCCAGGGGGTTTAAATGTGCAAGTAAAAATTGCGGGTTAAAGAAAGATACGAGAGATTTGTCTGTTTTTTACTCGGAAGTCAGGGCAAATGCAGCAGGGGTTTTCACGAAAAACAAATTCCCGGGAGCACCGATTATCCTGGGAAGGGAAATTATCAGCCAGGGCTTCCTGCGTGCAATCATCGTAAACAGCAAAGTCAGCAACGTGGGGACAGGGCAGCAGGGAATTGAAAATGCCCGAAGAATGGCGGTCGCTGTTTCTGAAGAATTTAATATCCCCCGGGACGAAGTTATTATGAGTTCCACAGGGGTTATCGGGAAACAGCTACCCATTGAAATCATTGAAAGCGGGATACAGGGGATTTCTGATGAACTGGAAAATGATCCGATTGCAGGTGCAAAGGGAATCATGACCACGGATACCTATCCCAAGGCACTGTCTGTTTCATCAGGCGAATCCGTAATAACGATTATCGGGAAAGGTTCCGGTATGATCGCTCCGGATATGGCAACCATGCTGGTTTATATTTTTACAGACGCTGATATAGAATCTGCTGTGCTGGATGACATGCTTCGTGAGGCCGCTGATGGTACATTCAATATGATGTCCGTAGATACGGACACAAGCACTTCGGATACCTGTGTCATTATGGCAAACGGTCTGGCCGGAAAAACAGATGAAAAATGTTTCCGGGAAACCCTGTTTTTTGCCTGCACGGAGATGACCAAAATGCTTGCCAGGGACGGGGAAGGAGCCACCAAACTCCTGCTGGCAGACATATCCGGCGCGAAAACTGAAAACGAAGCAAAGGTGATTGCCAGATCCGTTATAAATTCACCGCTTATAAAAACTATGGCATATGGGGCTGACCCGAATATCGGCAGGGTCTTGATGGCAATCGGGAAGTGTACGGATTGTGAAATTCAATCTGAAAAAATAGAAATCAGGATTAACAGTAAACTCGTTTATCAGAATGAAAGCAGAACAGATTTTGATGAAGGGAAAATCCGGGCACTGTTAAAGGATGATCCTGTTGAAATCAAAGTGAATATGAATGTCGGCCATGGCAGTGCCATTGCGTACGGGTGTGATTTAACAGAAGGATATATCAAGGAAAACGCGGCCTATTATTCCTCATAAGGATTTACGATTTCAGATTTACGATTTACGATTTCTGCCATGATAGTAAACCGTAAATCCCAAATTTGGCATCAGTTTACTGTAGAACGATTTTGCAAATCGTTCAGAAAAAGTGCAGACTGTTTCAGCATCTGTGAAGGATGCCATTGATTTTATCAGAACAGATGATGAAATCTGTGTTATACACGGAGTTATGTAAGTAACGTCATGTGCAACTTTTTTTAAATAATGCCACAAAGAAACGAAAACACAAAGAAACACAAAGAACCTTCGTAGACTTCGCGCCTTCGTGGCATTATAAGTTGCACATAGCGTGTAAGTACTACACCACTTTTTAAGTTCGCCCCCCTTTTTAAAGGGGCAGGGGGGATTTTATGTTACAAAAAAAGGGCGTTGCAGCAGAAATCCCGGCCACCTTCAAAAAAGGAGGAACTTACAAGTTGATGTACCCGGCCAAAAGTTTCCCGGATTTTTTTCTCGCAAAGGCGCAGAGCCGGGTACAGAAAAATTTATGACCGGGTACTTATAAAATCACTTTTCGGGCCCCGCAGAACAATTCTGCAAATTGTTACGAACGATTTGCAAAATCATTCTACAAATGAAGGATGCCAATTTTATATTTTTGTAAATTTTTGGCCTTGACATGGCGGGCCGCTTATGTCTAAATAGGCAGATTAAGCTTATCAGACTGCTATGCCTTTGTATTCTTATAACTATCTGATTTCAAACAGATATCGCAGATGAGCCATATCCGACCGGATTTAATAATTCCAACAGGTTATCAGCCGTCAGGTTAATTTCGGAAAAGGTGCAGAAGTATGGCAAAACCAGAATGAGAGGATTTGTGTTATCATGAAAAGGACATATCAGCCCAGCAGAGTCAAGCGGGCCAGAACTCACGGTTTTTTAAAGAGAATGTCAACCAAACAAGGCCGACGGATTATTAACAGACGCAGGGCAAAAGGCAGAAAGCGTCTGACAATGGTGTAAGGTGCAAACCTTTTCTTTTACCAAGGCAGACAGACTCTTAAATCGTCCCGAATTTCTAAGATTAGCAGGATGCGGAAAAAGGTTTTATAACAGACATTTCATTGCTGTTTACTGCCCGGGCCGCGCTGACCGGATACGACTTGGAATTACCATAACCAAAAAAGTCGGGTGTGCAGCGATAAGGAACAGGATCAGACGACGCGCGCGTGAATATTTTCGGCAGAACAGGCATCGGATGGCAGGACAATGGGATATCAATATTATTGCAAAAAAATCGGCAGCGGGATTGACAACAAAAGAGATATTTTCATCTCTGAAAAATCTTTTTGACAGAATTCCTGATCAGCCCCGGGAAAAGGGGCAGGTCAGATGACTGCCATAAAATATATCTTCCTGATACTTATCAGAATATACCAATATACATTGTCACCGATGCTGGGGTCGGCTTGCCGATTCTACCCTTCCTGCTCGGCATACGCTTATGAGGCGATAGAGCGCTACGGCCCCGTTAAAGGATCATGGTTATCCTTGCAAAGAATCCTGCGATGCCACCCCTTTCACCCAGGAGGAGCAGACCCTGTTCCTTAGCCCCCCATTGTCGGTTCTCAGTGATCAGTTGCCCGTTGCATACTACTGACCACTGACCGCTGACAACTGACAATAAAACATTTAGGAGAATATATGGAACAAGCCCGATTGATTATAGCGATTGTATTATCTTTGCTTGTGTTTCTGGCATGGGATTTCTTTTTTGTTGAAAAAGTGCCCCCGGGTTCAAAGCAGCCCGTTCAGAAGGCCCCTGAACAGACTCAGGGAGAACCGCTCACTGCCGAAGATACAACAATAAGAGATAGCGGCTCCCAGGAACAGACAGAGTCCCCGCTTTCCGAATCCTTGTCATCTGCAGGAGCACCCAGAGTCATTGCTGTCACCACACCATTATATGCGGTAAACATTTCTGAAAAAGGGGCAGTATTTACCAGCTTTGTTTTGAAAGAATACAGGGAAAAGGCAGAGGAAGACTCGGCTTTCAAGGAGGTCATCCCCCAGGAAATGCTGACAGGATCACTCCGGGTGGGTCTGGCCGGGAACAGCCTGCCAGGGATCGGAAATGCTGTATTTTTAACATCGCTTACATCTGACAGTCTTAATGTGGAACACCAGCCTGAAACCGTTTCATTTTCGTGGCGCTCCCCCGAGGGGATTGTGATTGAAAAGAATTTTTACTTTTCACCCGAAACCTACAAAATCGGGCTGACCATCACTGTAAAAAATGTTTCTTCTGCCCCTCTGAAAGAAAGTCTGACTCTCTCGCTGGTGAATAAGGTTCCTGAAAGCAAGCAGGTTTACGGATTCGAAGGACCCAGCGCGCTTATCAATGGCAGTCTGGAACAGATTGCTGTCAAAGATATCGAGGATAAAGAGAGATATGACGGGGATATAAAATGGGCAGCTCTGGAGAGCCGATATTTCATATCTGCTATTATTCCCCTGAAGACAGCGGACTCAAGTCTTGATCTGTCTGTGAAAGACCGGGTAATGGAGAGCCGGTACCGATATCCGGTCACTGAAATCAGCCCCGAAACACAGAAGCATTTTGAGTGCGACCTTTACTTTGGCCCTAAAAGTCTGACTATAATCAAAGAAATGAATAACGGACTGGACAGGGCTATCAATTTCGGATGGTTTGATTTCATTGCCAAACCCTGTCTCTGGCTGATGAACTACCTGTACGGATTTATCCCCAACTACGGGGTTGCGATCATCATACTGACAATACTCATCAAAATACTCCTGTGGCCCATCGGAAACAAAGGCTACAAGTCCATGAATGAGATGAAAAAACTTCAGCCGCTGATGACAGAGATCAGGGAAAAGCATAAAAATGACAAGCAGCGGATGAATCAGGAGCTGATGGCCCTGTATAAAACATATAAGGTGAATCCTGTCGGGGGATGTTTTCCCATGCTGCTTCAGATTCCTGTTTTCTTCGCTCTCTACAGGATGCTTTATGAGGCCATAGAACTCAGACATGCAGCGTTTATCCCGGGATGGGTCAATGACCTGTCCGCACCGGAGCGGCTCGTTCTTTTTGATATCAGCTATGTTCCGTTTATGGAACCGCCCTACGGTATTCCCCTTCTGACCATAATTATGGGAGGCACTATGTTGTTGCAGCAGAAGATGTCCCCGCCCCCGGGTGATCCCACGCAGGCAAAGATGATGATGTTTATGCCGATCATATTTACCGTGATTTTTATCAATTTTTCATCCGGGCTGGTCCTATACTGGCTGATCAGTAACATTCTCTCTATCGCGCAGCAATATTATATTTCGAAGAAAGCTTAAAGTTAGAAGTTAGAAGTTAGAAGTTAGAAGTTAGAGTTAGAAGTTAGAAGTTAGAAGTTAGAAGTCTGATTATGCCTTCAAATTTCAAACTTCACACTTCAAACTTCACACTTCAAACTTCAAACTTCACACTTCACACTTCACACTATTAGGAGGTTATATTCATGTCGCCTTATCCGGAATTTGAAGGCAAAACCATTGAAAAGGCTGTTGAAAAAGCCTGTGAAACACTGAATATCTCCAGGGAAAAACTTAAATTTGACATTATTTCTTATGGATCAAGCGGCATTTTCGGGCTGGTAGGCGTCAAAAAGGCGCGGGTTCGGGTCACTTCGCCTGTGGCCGCTCCGAAACCTGTCCCTGAGCCTGTCCCTGAAAATGACGGGAAAAAAGAATCGCCCCATAAAAAAACGGTTCCCTCACGAGAAAAATTCACCAGCCAGGATGCTCATAAGTTTGCCGACGGAGACCCCCTGAAACTGGGGACCGAAGCACTTCAGCGCATTGTTGATTTTATTACCACGGACGCGAAAATATCGGTCCGGGAAACCCCTGAACGAATTTTTTTTAATGTGGAAGGCGGGAACACCGCTGTTCTTATCGGCAAACGCGGGCAGACCCTTGAAGCCATACAATACCTGGTTGAGAAAATCATCAACAAGCATAACGCGGAAAGGATTCGCATACAGGTAGATATCGAGGGGTATCTGGACGGCAGGAAGGCCAAACTTGAGAGTCTGGCCGCACGCCTTTCGGAAAAAGCAAAACGTATCGGGAAACCGGTGACGCTCGGGCAGTTGAACGCTCATGACAGAAGAATCGTTCACATTGCTCTGAAGGATGACAGCGGTGTCAGGACCCAGAGTATGGGAGACGGTTTTTACAGGAAGCTGGTGATATTCCCCCAGAGGAGGTTTCCCAGGAAAAAAGAACCGGTTTCATCAGCACTTAATGATCAATGAGCCGATGGTTCGGCAGACAACGGACAACGGACAAACCATAGCCGCGATTGCAACGCCGGCAGGCAGCGGCGGAATCGGCATCATTAAAATTTCCGGTCAGGACGCGATAAAGATTGCCATGTCCGTTGTCAGCGGCCCTTGGCAACGGACAACTGACAATAATCGCAGGCTCTGCCACGGGCATGTTGTACACCCTGAAACCGGGCAGGTTTTGGATGAGGTGCTGGCGGCTGTTATGCGCGCACCGCATTCTTATACCGGGGAGGATGTCGCTGAAATCCAGGCACATGCGGGGCAGGTGGTATTACGCTTGATCTTGGATATGGTGTTATGCAGGGGAGCCAGACTTGCCGAACCCGGGGAGTTTACCAAAAGAGCTTATCTGAACGGGCGTATTGATCTGACCCAGGCAGAGGCGGTAATTGACATTATCCACGCGAAGACGGAAAAATCCCTTGCAATCGCGGCTGCCCAGGTTCGCGGCGGGATGCGCGAGCGTATTGAATCTGTAAGGGAACGCCTGCTTTATGTGCTGACCCGGACCGAGGCGGCCATTGATTTCCCGGAAGAAGTCGGAGATACTGTTAACACAGGTGAACTGATCAGAATCCTTGAACATGAGGTAATCAGGGAATCAGAAAAACTCCTCACACGGTATAAAGATGCCAGCTTCCTAAGAGAAGGGCTGAAAGTGCTGATCGTAGGAAAGCCGAATGTTGGCAAATCCAGCCTTATGAACGGCCTTCTTGAAAAGGATCGCGCAATTGTCACGCCCGTCCCGGGAACCACCAGGGATTCCATTGAAGAAATGTTGAATATCCGAGGAATTCCGGTAGTCATTACCGATACCGCCGGCCTGCACAGCACAGATGATCCTGTTGAGCTTTTGGGAATAAAAAAAACCTGTGAGCATATCGGAAATGCGGATATAATTCTCTTGATCACGGATATGAGTCAGCCTCTGACGGATGATGATCATTCCATCTATGGAAAGATCAGTCATAAAGAGATTATTCTTGTTGCAAACAAGTCCGACCTCACAGATGACAGTGCCGAACCCGCGTTACCTGATGGCTGGGACATCCCTGTTGTAAAGACATCCGCGATTTACGGGAACGGGCTTGATATGCTCAGGGATCGGATTACCGGTTCATACGTTGATGAAGACAACGAGGCACACACCATTGTGCCCAATCTGAGGCATAAGCTCTGGCTTGAGCGGGGTGTTCGGGCCGCGTCTTCGGCCGCGGATGGTATTGGTGACGGAATGCCTTTCGAACTGGTCAGTATTGATCTCCGGGAATCTGTTGACGCGATGGGCCAGATCATAGGCATTACTGTGAGAGAAGATGTGCTGGATGAAATTTTCAGCAGATTTTGTATTGGAAAATAATTGATGTGTTTGGTGTTTGGTGTTTTGTATTCGGCCATATGCTCCGGCTTTAATGTTTCGTTGTGGGAACCTCCAAGAGAATGATGAAAGCCGGACACCAAACACAAAACACCAAACACAAAACACAGGAATAAATAATGCGTACAGACTTTGCTCCTTTTTTTAAGAAATACGAAGAACTTGTGACAGCAGCGGATACCGTGTTCAAACAGGTTGCAACAGAACATCAGGATTGTGTAAAATGCCGGGTCGGATGCTCTGACTGCTGTTATGCCTTGTTTGACCTTACCCTTATCGAAGCCTTGTATATCAATCGTAAGTTCAACCAGGAATTTAAGGAAAAAGAAAGAGAGCGGCTGATTGAAAAGGCCAACCGGTCAGATCGGGATATTTACAAATTGAAAAGAAAAGCCTATAAAGATCTGGAGTCCGGCAGAAAAGAGGATGATATCCTGGCAGAGATAGCTCAACAGCGGATCAGATGCCCGTTGCTGAATGATGAGGATGCATGTGATCTTTACGAATACCGCCCGATTACATGCAGGTTCTACGGCATTCCCACAGCCATCGGGGGAAAAGGCCACACCTGCGGCTTGTCGGCCTTTGCCCAGGGACAGCAATATCCTACGGTAAATCTGGATGTCATTCATAAAAAGCTTTATGAAATATCTGAAGAGCTTGTAAAAGAGATCAGATCCAAATATGCCAGAATGTCGGAGATGCTCGTGCCGGTATCTATGGCAATGATTACGAATTACGACGATGTTTATCTCGGGATCGCTGATGAAGATGAGGAATCGAAGAAATAAAATAATCTGCTCGCTTTAAAAAATGCAGGGTAGATTCCGGCCCGCCGACTCTCCTGCCGAATTGACGATCAATCTCAGCCTTTGGCGGCGGTGATATGGCTCGGATTTGTCAATCCGATCCGAGCAGCGCGGTCCGAACGGAGATCATGAGCCGATCATTGGAGAATCCTTGTGATCTGCCGATCACAACGAAACATGAAAGTCAGAAATATTTACGATTTGCGATTCGGACGGACAGAAATCGTAAATCACATATAAATCCCTGGGAGGAGGAATATATGAGCGAATTTTCACCCGAGGAAGCAGAGAAAAGGAAACGGGCTGTCTTTGAATGCATGTCTCCGAGGCGTCAGAAGCATATCCTGAAAAAAGGATATGATGAATGGGAACCTTTCCAGGAACCAAAGGATCCTATTGATATCAGACGGGATAAAACAAAACGGACCACACAGACACTTGTGAGAGAATTTCTACAAACCCGTGACTTTGAAACTTACAGTAACGGGTACGGAAGAGGCGCGCTTGAAATCTGCCTGGGCATCATGAACGATGATGACCGATCCAGGGGCATGTATGAGTTTTCATGCTGGTATCATGAGCTTTTGAAAAAGGAGGGGCTTGAACAGTCATGAAACAGAAATATACGATTCTGAGAAATAATAAAAATAATGCGCTGACCATCAAAGAATCCGCAGAACTGGATAAGGAAATATTATCTTTCCTTTGTGAGCAGACTTATACCGAAGACAGCATTAAATCAGCGATTGCAGAAGGCAAGGAAGTTCTTATTAAGACATTAAGAACCCAGAACCTGTATCCGCCATATATTTATATGAATAAAATTGCCGATGCGGTAATAGAAGTTTACCGTTCCGATAACCCGTCCGAAGAACAGCAATCCGCGGATATCTTCTTTAATGATCTTGAGTTCCTGACAAGAGAGCCTGAAGAACCGGATATCGTCGAGGAGATTGAAGAAGAACCGGAAGACATAGACGATCTGCTTGAAGATGATATAGACGATAATTTTGATGATAAAGGGACAATCAGCAATATTAATTCTATCAAAATCGCGGATGATGAGGGAATTGATATTGATGAAGAAGCTTAGTCAGTTGTCAGTCGGCAGTTAGCAGTCAGCAGTTGTCAGTCGGCAGTCCTCAGTTGTCAGTCCTCAGTTGTCCGTTGCCACTGCGGACTGCGGACTGCGGACTGCGGACTGCCGACTGCCGACTGCCGACTGACAACTGCCGACTGCTAACTGCCGACTGACAACTGCTAACTGCCGACTGCTAACTGCTAACTGACTTATGAAACCTATTTCCAGATTCATACTGTTGCTGCTGTTCCTGCTGTTTTCGTGCAGCCGCACAGCATATGTGCCGCCTCCCCTGCCTGAAAAATTATCTTCACCGGAGGGTGTTTGGTGGGAGGATTTTCATGATCCTGCACTTAACAGTCTGGTGGGAAAGGCCCTGGCTGATAACCAGGGGCTGAAACAGGCTTATGCCAGGCTGAAGCAGGCCTGGGCTGTCGCTGATCAGGCGCGGGCTTCCCGATGGCCCTCAGTGACAACGGACGCTGGCGCGGGAAGAAGCCGGATCAATGTCGAAACCCAGACCGGAAGCAAGGCTTTGTATAATACACAATACTCGGCCGGTGCTGGTGTCTCTTACGAGGTTGATCTATGGGGCCGCATTGCCTCACTGACCCGGGCTGCGGAACTGGATGCAGGTGCTTCCCAGGAGGATCTGGAAACAATCGGCATGAGCTTGGCGGCAGAGGTTTCAGAAACATGGTTTTCCGTTGTCGAACAAAACGCCATGCTCAGGCTGGCCCAGGAACAGCTGGATGTAAGCCAGACTTATCTTAAACTGATCCAGGTACGATTCGGGCAGGGCCAGTCATCCGCTCTGGATGTATATCAGCAGCGGCAGCAGGCTGCCGGGATACGTGCCCAGCTTCCTCTCATCGAATCAAAACGCAGGGTGTCCCTGCATAAACTGGCCGTTCTCCTGGGGCAGTCCCCGCAGGAAGAGCCTGAACTTGCTGGAAAAACCGATCTCAACCGTGTCGTATTACCGGAACTGCATGATCTTCCGAGCGCGGGCATCCCAGCGGATATCCTGAAATCCCGTCCGGATATACAAGCTGCCCGCTTCAGGGTCAAGGCCGCGGATCACAGGGTGAGTGCTGCCATTTCCGACCGTTTTCCTTCCCTCCGCCTTACGGCATCCGGAGGATTCCGTGCCACAGAACTTGCACGGTTGTTTGAAAACCTTATATGGGATATTCTCGGCAATCTTTCGGGAACCCTGTGGGACGGGGGCCGGAAATCTGCTGAAATCCGGAGAACCCGCGCGGTGCTGGAGGAACGGACTGCCGCGTATGTCCAGGCTGTCCTAACTGCCTGTCAGGAAACAGAAGACGCGCTGGTTCGGGAAGAACATCAGCGCACCTATATTGACAAACTCGAGGCTCAGATCAGTTTTGCCAGAGTCTCTCTCGAAGAATCCCGCGCCCATTATCTGAACGGACTGGACGATTATCTGCGGGTCCTCACCGCTCTGAAATCTGTTCAGGAGCTTGAAAAAGCCCTGATCTCTGCAAAAAAACAGCTTCTGTCTTACCGGGTCCAGCTTTACAGGGCATTGGGAGGAAAGCGGATAACAGAAAAAAGATTGTCCGGAGTGCCAAGTTCATAGTTTTGACAGAATCCGCCAAACTTTAACTTTTTGTTTAATCAGCGAAATCCGTGAAATCTGTTTAATCCGCTGTTCAGACTATCGGGGCCAAAATCAAATCATGAGAACATTTTTCAAACTCTTGGTGATTATTTTAATCCTGGCAAGCGGGGTCTTTATTGCAAAAATGCTGATAAAGACCAAACCCCCTGCCGAACGGAAGCCGATATCCGTCGGTTCTCCCCTTGTAGAAACCATTACTGCCACACGCGATCATGAGCAGGTAAAGATAGAAGCAATGGGCACTGTAATCCCTGCCAGGGAAGTGACCCTTCAGCCCCGTGTATCCGGATATGTTGTTGAGGTCAGTTCTGACCTGATTCCGGGAGGCCGGCTCAGGGCCGGGGACGTGTTGCTTCGCATTGATGACCGGGATTATAAAATTGCGGTGGATCAGAGAAAAGGGGATGTAGCGCGCAACCTGATGGAATTGAAGATGGAGAAGGGCAAGCAGGCAATTGCCGAACGGGAGTGGAATCTCCTGGGGTCGGAAGTTGCCACCACAGAAGCAGGGCGAGAACTGGCCCTGCGCAAACCGCACCTGAAAAAAGCAATTGCCGCGTTGGAGTCCTCTCGAGGCGCGTTGAGAAAAGCCAAGCTGGACGTGGAACGGACTGAAATCAGAAGCCCTTTCAATGCTTTTGTAAAAGAGAAATCCACAGATGTGGGGCAGTCCGTGGGACCTGGCACAAAGCTTGCCACACTTGTGGGAACCGATGAATTCTGGATTCAGATTTCAGTCCCGGCCAGCCGGATCTCAAAAATTTCAATTCCCGGGGTGAATGCAGACAGGGGATCGGATGTCACGGTATTTCATGAAAGCAGCCCGGGGGACCCCAAGGCAGTACGTCATGGTCAGGTGGTGCGGCTGTTAGGCGATCTTGATCCGGCAGGACGCATGGCCAGGCTGATTATTTCGGTTGATGATCCCTTCGGGATTCAGAATTCTTCTGACCCGGAATCTGCTTCACTCCCGCTTCTTATAGGTGCGTATGTGAAGGTCGAGATTCAGGGGCCCATGCTGGAATATGTCTTCTCCGTGCCGCGTAAGGCACTCAGAGAGGATGATAACATCCTGATCATGACGGATGAAAAAAAGCTTGCCATCCGTAAAGTTGATGTGGTGTGGCGGAGAAAAGACGATGTCCTGGTGCGGGGCCCGGAATTCGGCGATCAGATCATTACCAGTCGTATTCCGTCGCCGGTTGAAGGAATGGCGTTACGGAGCAGTTCTGATTAATGAAATCCGAGGATTTTTCTGAAAGGCATCAGAACCACCGGAAAATTTACAGGTTGAACTTTTTTTAACCTAAGTGCTCCGTTTCAGAAATAGTGTCCGGGTTAAATTCAGCGGAGTGCAAACCCGGACATTAATTTTGAAACAGAGCACTAAGTATTACACCACTTTGGAAGTCCGTGACCCACTTATGACTCTGACCGGTTATGTAAAATCAGCCTGTCAGGGGGTCACGTATTTATAAAGTGGTGTAGTACTCAGTTCCATAAATAGTGTCCGGGTTATAAATTCCGCGGAGTGCAAAGCCTGCTTTGCGGGAATCCCGCAGTGGCGCAAAGCAAGCTTTGCACTCCTCCGTTTTAACCCGGACATTATTTAT
>JAUCGG010000106.1 GCA_030378015.1 Desulfococcaceae bacterium HSG8 | reverse complement strand
ATAATTTTTTCATTTGCTTTCCATTTCTGAATAATATAATATCAGTATTTCTGTCCTCTGAAATCTGAAATGACTATATACCATTATTTCTCAAAAATGGGTAGATTATTTTTGGGGAAATCCCTAAATTCCTCCCCCCTTTTTAAAGGGGGCCGGGGGGGATTTCTGCCGCAAAACCCTTTTTTTGTAACATAAAATCCCCCCGGCCCCCTTTAAAAAAGGGGGGGACGAACTTAAAAAGTGGTGTAGTAGTAAGGATGCCCTTTTATTTTGCGAAATATCTTAAACGGGTGTAATTAAAAGTGTTAGGTACTCAGCACTTCACCTTGTTCCCAAACTCCGTCCGGAACACACTTGCAGGCAAACTCTGTTTGCAGCTACTTGATATTTCATGTAAAACCGGAGTTTCGGGCAATCGCGTTCCCAAACGGAGTTTGGGAACGAGGGCTGACGGCGGTTTCACCTGACACTTTTAATTGCACCCATCTTAAACCATGAAAACAAAAGTGTTGACATCAGGTTATATAGAAACTACAACAGTCGGAAAAATCGTGAAAATTTTTCGATTTTAATCTGGAACCCGCATTCTGCACATCTGATCAAAAATTTCGGTCATCTGCTTATGCTAAAGCTCTGATTACTGATTACAAAATATCCGCTGACAGATCAGCTTAAATGAAAAATAAAATTCAGCATGGAAAATTTTTATAATATTCTCAGCATACAGGAAAACGCAGGCGATGAAGACATAAAAAAAGCGTTTCGGATGCTTGCAAAGCAGCACCACCCGGATATATCAAAAGGCGACAGTGAGAAATTCAGACAAGTCAGCCATGCATATAAGATTCTCTCAAATCCGGAAGCCCGTAAGGATTATGACAAAACACTCGACAACTTCCGCAGAAAAACCGGGGATTTAGGAAATTACACCAAGGACACCTATACGGTTGAGGGAAGACATCTGAAAAAACTGATAAAAGAAATTATTAACCAGGGACACCTCACCGGTATAAAAGTCAGTTATAAGGGAAAATCCCTGTTCAGCATGTCATTCCCTGTAGCTGTCGCGTTCACACTGATCGGTTTAATCAAGGCTCCTATAGTGTTTTTAGCCGCCCAGATAGGGCTTTCAGCTTTTTTTGAAATAGAAGTGGTCAACCCGGTTATGGTTATGTTCAATGAAGCCATCGAATTTCACAGGGTCGGAAGGATCACAGAGGCTGAACATTTGTATAAAAAGGTATTGGCAAGGAGTGAATATTTCGTGCCCGCCTATCTTAACCTCGGAATGCTGTATCGCCAGCGGGGTGAAAATAAAAAGGCCGCTCAATACTTCAGAAAGGTGCTTGAGATAGCCCCTTACGGCGTTATAGGCGATACAGCAAGGGAAAATTTAGCTGAAATAAGAGGATTCTGAATATTTCAGGACCTGACGGTCACAACGAAAAATGAAAGCCGGAGCAGATTAGCAAACACCAAACACTTCATATAAAAATCAGTCCCTGATAATTTTTTTCACATCCGGAACCGTCTCAGGCTTGCCGCGAACCATAAAACGGCTTTCCCCCTCCCGCTGGGTAACATTTTCGTAAACCCCTTCTTCCCGTCTGACCAGTTTGGTGAAACCGAGATCGCGCAGTTCGCTGGCTGTTTTCGGGGTGCTGATGCTGACGCGTGACATGATCTTTTTTATCATACCTTTGCAGGTCGGGCATAATGCCAGCGGAGCATCGGCAATAGACTGTTTTACCTCAAAAACCTTTCCCCGGACGCAGGGATCATCAAGATGTTCGTATTCGTAAGTCGGCATATGCTTCTCCTCTACGGGTAAATTCATCAGAACGGCGCGTCCTCCGTGTCTTTGCGCCTTTGTGAGATTTTATCCGGATATGTCAGTTAAAAATTAACCATTTTTATAAAATAGGGCTGCATTCTTCTGATTTTGAAATCCGGGTTAATTTTAACGCTTAAATTCATTTTGTCAATATCTTGGCTATCATTCTATCATTCCCAGTTTCTGAAAAGCTTCTTGTTTTTCCTGTGATACCATGCTAAAGATTTCCGCAGGTTGAAAATCGCTCCCGCGGATTGGCAAATCCGCCCGAGGACACTTTCGATCTGCTGATTTTCAGAAATTACATTTCATTTCACAACCCGCAGGGTGTATGACCCTGCCAGAATCTGAATCTGGAAACCGACATTAGGGAATTCCAAAAAAATAACTTACCCGCGGTTTTCAGGACACGGATGAACACAGATATGCACGGATTGAAATCCGTGTTTATCCGTGCCCGGAAAGCCGCACGGCTGATTTGACAATTCTAAGCGAATTCCATCTGCTGATTACAGGTTTCCGGTTTCCGGTTTCTGAATAATAAGGAGTGTATAATGAACACACAACATTATATTGATTTGGAAAACAGGTTCGGTGCTCATAATTACAAACCCTTGGACGTGGTTCTGAACCGGGGAGAAGGGATATGGGTCTGGGATGTGGATGGGAACCGGTACCTGGATTTTCTTTCTGCATATTCGGCAGTCAACCAGGGACATTGCCATCCGAAGATCATGCAGACAATGATTGATCAGGCCCGGAAGCTGACACTCACTTCCCGGGCTTTTCGGAATGATCAGTTGGGATATCTTTACAAAGAACTATGCGAGATGACCAATTCGCATAAGGTGCTGCCAATGAACAGCGGCGCTGAAGCTGTTGAAACTGTGATCAAGGCTGTTCGCAAGTGGGGATATAAGGTCAAGGGGGTTCCTGAGAATCAGGCTGAAATTATTGTGTGCGAGAATAATTTCCACGGGCGGACCATCGCTATTGTCGGATTCAGCACGGATGAACAATATAAAGACGGTTTCGGTCCATTTGCCCCTGGTTTCAAAGCCATCCCTTTTGGCGATGCCCGAGCTTTGGAGAACGCCATCACGCCTGATACAGTGGGTTTCCTGGTGGAACCGATCCAGGGAGAAGCAGGTGTTATTATGCCTCCTGAGGGATACCTGAAAGATGTCCGGGCTATTTGTGAAAAACAGAATGTGATTCTGATCCTGGATGAGATTCAGACCGGTCTGGGGCGTACCGGAAAACTTCTGGCTGAAGAACATGAAGGCGTTGAGGCTGACGTGACACTGGTGGGTAAGGCCCTTTCCGGCGGGTTCTATCCTGTTTCAGCAGTGCTGTCTAACACAGAGGTGCTGGGGGTTTTCATGCCCGGAGACCACGGCAGCACTTTCGGAGGCAATCCCATGGCCTGTGCCGTATCCCGAACAGCCATCAGGGTCCTTATGGAAGAAGGAATGGTTGAAAACGCCGCGGAAATGGGAGCATATTTCCTGTCCTGCCTGAAGGATATCCGCAGTCCTTATATCAGGGAAATTCGCGGGAAAGGACTGATGATCGGCATCGAACTTCTTCCTGAAGCCGGGGGTGCGCGCGGATTTTGCGAGGGACTGAAGGCAAAAGGGTTGCTTTGCAAGGAAACCCATGAGAATGTCATCCGCTTCGCACCGCCGCTTATCATTACCAAAGCGGATATTGACTGGGCTATGGAGAGGATTGAGTCGGTTCTGACCGAGTAGGAATTTACGATTACGATCAGACGGACAGAAATCGTAAGAGATTTTCCGATAAATACCCGCCTGTTGCTCGCGAGGGATTGATAAATACCCGCCTGTTGCTCGCGAGGGATTGACAAATCCCCCGCCGCGAGGTTAGGATTTGTCAATCCGAACCGGGCAAGAGCAGGGCACCCTTTACCCGTAAATAAAACACCCGCCTGTTGCTCGCGGGGGATTGACAAATCCCCCGCCGCGAGGTTAGGATTTGTCAATCCGAACCGGGCAAGAGCAGGGCACCCTTTACCCGTAAAATAAAACACCCGCCTGTTGCTCGCGGGGGATTGACAAATCCCCGCGGGGTTCGGATTTGTCAATCCGAAACCGAGCAAAAGCGTGGTTCCGTAAATCGTAAATCTGAAACCGTAAATAAATTAATCTGCCATGAAAAGAATAAAAAAACTCATAAAAACATCTCTTCTCGGTGGAATTGTGGTAATTCTTCCTGTTGCAATTTCACTTTTTATTTTTAAATGGATATTCATCAAAGTTACAGATATTATCCAGGCTCCCACGAACTGGCTGATGGCTCATGCAACATTTATCAATGATAAGGAGATAATAGCCGATACCCTTGTTCTCATCACCATCCTCACTGCATGCTTTATCGTCGGGGCTATCGTAAGAACCCAGTTCGGAAAAATTATTTACCGGATCCTGAACGGCTATCTGATGAAAATCCTGCCCGGCTATTCCATGATAAAAGAGATCGTTACCCAGTTTGTCGGGGATAAAAAATCCCCGTTTTCATCAGTAGCACTTGTCCAGATTTTTGAAAACGATACGCTCATGACGGCATTCATCACTGAAATCCATGATAACGGGATATATACGGTTTTTATTCCCACAGGGCCGAACCCCACATCGGGTAATATTTATCACATCAGGGGAGAGTATGTTCACCATCTGGATGTGAGTGTGGAAGATGCCATGAAATCAATAATCGGTTGTGGGACAGGTTCTTCAAAACTTATCAAATCTTTTAACGCTTCAAGGTCTGAGTAGAGTTGGCTCCCGGGAACTTGCATCCCAGGTCACGCTGTTTTGTCCGACCGGGTAAGCTCTTTTTTCAGGAGTGCTGCAACCGGATGATCATTTTCATCGTAAATCACCAGGTCAGTCTGGGCAGAGCCTGAAAGATTGAAGGTAATGTCTGCGGTGTCGTTCATTTCATCATCATTGGGTAAAAGATTCACATATACCCCAACAGTTACCTGAACGGTATCATTCGGACATTCACACATTCATTTATTTTTATTGTTCAAAACCGCCTCTGAATAAAATAACAGAAGGCTCTGACTGTTGCCTCTTGGCCAGAAGGTCCCGAAGTCTGTATCCGCAGAAACAATGATGCGGCCATCTTCGGTTGCCCGCTCAAAAATCACCGCACATGGACAGCGTCATAATTCGCCCGGCACAGACCCCGTGCCACCGAAGGGGACAAGGCATTATCTATGAGAAACTTCATATCATGCCACGGCCTTTATCAGAGGCAGTTCACGCTCTCTGACAGCCTCGGCTGCGAATTGCAGGGACTCGGCAATATCCCCGCGTTCAAGGTCGGGGTATGATTCCAGAATCTCCCGGAAACTCATACCGTCAGCCACCATTCCCACAACTGTTGCCACAGGAATACGCAGCCCCGTATGCAGGGAACTCCCCCATCTGATCAGGACTGATTGTTATACGTCCGAATTTCATGATATTATAAACCTTTCAAATGGATACCCCGACAATCATTTCGGAAAACGATGCCCCGGCATCTTTCAGTCTTACATAGTTTACAATTTGCTCCATTCGTCAACAGTAACAGAATATCCGACAATTGCCTCAACTTCATCTGGAATAAATCTTAACATCCAAACTCTCCGTCAGCGGGATTCCAGACAATAAAGCCGCTGTCATTCGCAGCATCTTTCAGGTCATTATCAGAACAGATAAACATAGCCGCCCGGATTTCCAATGCAGAAGCAAGCTGGAACGCATCGCATCCTTTAAGAGCATAGTGCCCCGCAAGCAGTCCCGACCTTTTTATCAGGCGGTCGGAAGGCTCAGGGATATCAATGTTGTCCCACTGCTCTTCAAAATTGGAAACGATCTCATCATACTCGCTTTCAGTTATCCTGTTTCCCCTGAGTGCCCGCCTGAAAGTCGCGTACATTTCCGCATAAGTCACTGCCGAAGCGGCAATCACATTCATATCCGAAGCGGATTTGTCCTGTATGAAGTTCTGGAGTTCCCGGGTTCCGTCCTCTTCAATAAAGTATTTCACCCACGCGGACGTGTCCATGAAAATGATCATCATTCCCTTCCCCGGATTACCATTTCAGAAGCCGAGGACCCTGCGCCGGTCATCCTGACCGCCCTGAAAGGTCTGAACGGTCTGTGTTTCCCAATTTTCAGCAATCTCGGTTCGTCATTCTTTATATATGGCTCAAGTGCCTTTGCCAATTCTGCCTCGTCAATACGGCAAAGCAGTCTGGCAAGATCAGCATTACGCATCTCTCTCTGTATCATCATCTTTCATATCCTTCCGATTTCAGGTCTGAAAACCCGGGCTGGTTAAGCAGCATCGCACATATCACCGCGGCCATTGATGAAAAAAGTTTTTCAAACTTGTACATAAATTTCCTCCTTTTCTCTGCCCGGAAGCAGGAGTGCCGGGCGGTTTTTGTGAAATCCCAAATCTCAAATCCTAAACTCCAAATAAGGCGATTTCCAACAATGAATATACCAGACTGAGGTTTGCAGTTCCGCCTTCAGGCGGTGTCACGCCGCCTGAAGGCGGAACTACAAACTGGCCCCGGGCATATTCTTTTCCGGAAATCACCTAAATCCCAAATCTGCCCTGATTTTCGTTTCGGCCATTTGTCTGAACCACGATTTGAAGGATTAAAGGATTGACAGGATAACATGCTGTAAATACTGTTTATCCTTTAATCATGCAAATCCGAGTTCAGACAATATGGCCGAAACGAAGATCATGGCCTCCCAAATCTCAAATTCCAAATAAACTCCAAATTCCAAATAAATTTCAAATAAACTGGTTTGCTGTCTCCTGCCCATAGAAAACACCGGAGACAGAACCGCCAGCATCAAATCTTAGCTTTACAAATCTGACAAAGGGCAACAGAAAATCCTGCCTCGCTCCCGGCAGTACTCAAAAAAATCTTTAAAACAGCGGTTAGCCTGCAATGCCTTTTCTGCATGAGGGATTGCGGAAAAAAAGGCCCGGCTTCCCACAACAACCAGTTTATGCTTCGCTCGGGTAATCGCAACATTAAACCGGTTAGGATTGTTCAGAAACTCACTCATGATGTGATCCGCATCAGAGCTTGTGAACCCGAATAAAATCACATCTCTCTCTGCCCCCTGCATCCGCTCTGCTGTATCAACCAGGGGCAGTTCGCCGATGTTATCTCCGAGTAATTCCCCGAGACGTTTTGTGACCGCGTTGTTCTGTGCGCGATGGGGTGAGATCAGGGCTATCTGATCCCCGGTCAGATGAAATGTGTCTATCAGCCTGTAAGCCAGTTGCGTCATGATTTCAGCCTCTGTTTCTGATTCTTGGTGGCAGCCTTCATGATCTGCCAGCACCAGCACCACAGGTTTTTCAGGGTCAAGGATATTTGGGATTTGGGATTCGAAATTCGAAATTTGAAATTCGGAATTTGGGATTTCACTTAATCTGAGTCGTGAATCAGCGTTCCCCGGATCAGGGCGGAGAACCTCGCCATACCATGCCCGGCTCGGAAACTCACAAAGCCCGGCATTCATCCGATACGTCACATTCAGGAGTATCTGCTGATCAGAGGCATAAGCGTTTAACAGACGTTCCAAGAGCGATTGGCGGACATTTCCTGCTCCTACTCCTTCTTCCTCGTCCTTGTGATCTCCGAGGACAATCGGCGGCAACTGTTTCACATCTCCCAGGAAAAGGAAATCTCCCTTTCCATAGACCAGACTGAGCAATGCTTGGGGAACAAGCATCTGGGAGGCTTCGTCAAAGATAACCCAGTCAAAGGCATGTGGAAAATTCCCGTTCCGGCTCCCGAACAGTCCGTAAAGACCGTATCCCGTGGCTCCCAGGATCAGATAGGGACATGCCAGGATTTCCTCCGAGTTATCACAAGGCTCAACCTGAATGTCAGTTGTCTGTTGTCCGTTGTCTGTTGCGCTTCCACGGACATCCCAACGGCCCCATTTTATACAGCGCGCCGGGAAGTCTTGCAACGCGTATGTGTTGACCAGCTTCACCACTTTTTTCAATACCTGATCAATCGCATGATGCGTAAGCGCGCTGACAGCAATCCGCAGCGGTCTCCCCGTTTCATAAGCATGTCGGATCAGGGCGATGAGAATCCAGCCCAGGAGATGGGTCTTGCCGGTTCCGGGGGGGCCTTCGATGAGGCTAAGATGATAACGGAACGGAAGCTCCAATGCACGCTGCTGTGCGGCATTCAGTCGTGCCAGCGCGCCTTCTTTCTTCAGCCATTCCTGAATCCATGTCAGGGATGCCGGGGCTTTTTCCCTGTTGCATTGGCCTGAGAAAATCCCGGCAAGAGGATGAATATTGTCATCTGAAAACACGGTGCGGACAACATGCTCCAGCTTGGGAGTATTCCAATCGCTGGCATCCTCTTCAAGAGAATAGAATATCCGCTTATTCAATGACAATCTGCCTTTCCTGGAGAGAAGGGACAATTCCGCTTCAGCCCGATCATATTCCGTGAGGATAACCGGGAAACCGCTCTGCAAATCATAAGTTCCGTCAGGGGCAAGTCTGAGAAAATCGCCTTCCCGGAATTTGGAAAGCGTCCCTTCCTGCGCGAGTCGGAAGCTGTAGAGAAACCGCCCTTCATCGTCAAGCCTGATTCCCTGGAACATCATGGGTCCCATGGCCCGAAACCGTTCCACCCGTTCTGGAAGCGTATAATCCTGCAACGAAAGAATATCCTCCTCCCGGTGCTCTTTTTCTTCTTCAATAAAGCGGAGGTAGGCTGTTCGCGCTGTATCCCCCGTTTCAATTTCCCAATCCTCTTTTTCCCAGGTGCTTTCGAGATAGCGCAATGCCCATCGCCAGATATTTTCCATGAGAATGAGCGAATCTTCAAGCGGCATATCCCAGTCATCATGAAACAGGCTCTCAGGAGCTTCAGGTTCAGGCATCAGTCCCAGAACGCGGCTGAGTGAGAAGAGTGTCAGATTCCCGGGGATCGGGAGGTTAAAATGATCCCGGAGCATCTGGCGTAAATCGGTTAGATGAGAATCGAATTTTTTAAAAAAATCCGAATCCTGCTGTATTCTGGCTCCGAAACAGACAATGTGGGGTCCCTCGCTATAAGTGATACTCTCGCTCCAAACAGTAAGAAACTGATCAGAAAAATCCCGCTCTGCATTATCCTTTTCCAGTTCCCAAATACGAGCATCTTTAAGCTTTTTCCCGCGTACAGTCCGCCATCCCAGGACACGGGGCAGGGATGAGACCGGGTCCCTGAGCATATGAACAAAGATCGTTGTTGAGATGTTATTTGGAAAAGCATGGGTTTTCTTTTTCCGAACCGTGATCTGATTGGTCAGAAGCGCTGAAAGATGTCCCTGTATCCGCTCTTTCTGGTTCGGACTGAATATTTCCTTCTTCTCGGATGTTTCAAACCATTCGGCTGCTGTTTCCAGCGTGTTTAACCCCAACCCGCGAAGCTTCCGCAGTTCTCCCGGCGTCAACCGTGGAATAAATTGGATATCTTCTGCTGATAATGCCTGGGAGTAACAGAATTCAAAATAATCACAGGTTGTGCAGTGGATCTGAAGGTGGTATTCTTTTTCAGCAAAGACTTCCGAGGTTTCCGTAATCCCGTTGGTCTGATTATCATGCAAAACTTCGGAGGTCTCGTGATCAGGGGGAACTTTTCCAGCAAAGACCTCCGAGGTTTCCGTAATCCCGCAGGTCTGGTGATCATGCAAAACCTCGGAGGTCTCGTGATCCGGAAAAACTTTTCCAGCAAAGACCTCCGAGGTTTCCGTAATCCAGCTAGTCTGGCGATCATGCAAAACCTCGGAGGTCTCGTGATCAGGGGGAACTTTTCCAGAAAAGACCTCCGAGGTTTCCGTAATCCAGCTAGTCTGGCGATCATGCAAAACCTCGGAGGTCTCGTGATCCGGAGAAACTTTTTCAGCAAAGACCTCCGAGGTTTTCGTAATCCCGCTGGTTTGATTATCAGGCAAAACCTCGGAGGTCTGGTGATCCGGGGGAACTTTTCCAGCAAAGACCTCCGAGGTTTCCGTAATCCTGCTGGTCTGATTATCATGCAAAACCTCGGAGGTCTCGTGATCCGGGGAAACTTTTCCAGCAAAGACCTCCGAGGTTTCCGTAATTCCGCAGGTCTGGTGATCATGCAAAACCTCGGAGGTCCGGTGATCAGAATGAGAAAGATGCCCACCAAGATTTTGAAAGAGCATGGGAAAAGCTGCCATGTAAGGAAAAAGATCAAAGTCATGATGCTCAGTAGTCCCGGATTTGCCCGGGATGAGAAGGAAACCGGAACCTGCTACTTCTGCCTGCCAAGAGAATGAGCGCGAACGAATCAGCCGCGTCAGGAGCAGTGCATAAAAGGCCACCTGCCATTTCTGGTAATAGCGGGGAGATGAACTGCTCTTGATATCTCCGACCGTCAGAATAACCCCGTCTTTTTCCAATGACACCCGGATAAGATCAGGAATGCCGATACCGTCCGGAGTGCCAAACTTGCAGTTTGGCAAAGCCAAACTGTAAGTTTGGCACTCCGTATTATAATCTCCCCCCTTTTTTAAAGGGGGGCCGGGGGGGATTTCCAGAACACCCTCCGAAATAAAAACCCCTTGGAAAAGAAACCCCGATTCCCCTGACCCAGCCATCTGAACCAGTTTTTGCAACTGCTCTCCGGATTCCTCAGCCCGTTCTTTCAGGGGCCGGGAATTTCCCAGTGTGTCATTCTCATTGATGGTAAAAATTGTTTCTCCCTGCTCCCTGAGATAATCCATCACATAGCGTTCATAGCGTCGCCCACGTTCCATTCGCAGAAGTGCCACTTCATTATCCACCCGGGTTCTGCGGGGAGGCCGCTGATCCGCGGGCAGGGAATTAAAGCAGAACCATCGCCCGCACTGGCGATGTCGGAAATACTCACCCACAGCGGTTCCCGTCAACGGTCGAAGTCTGACTCCCTCCCCCTTTTTGTAAAGGGGGGCCGGGGGGGATTTTTGCTCTGGCGCACTTTTCTCAAAGGAAAAATCCCCCCGGCCCCCTTTAAAAAAGGGGGAGACGAATGTATCAGGTGTCGCCCATCGCTGTTTTTCCCAGGATAAAAGCGATTCTTCAGATACCGGATCAATCACGCGGCCAATTTCTCTTACCGTTTCCAGTGGGCGCAGATCCAGGATGCCCGGATCGCCCGATACAATTTCGGAAGATTCTTTCAGATAGCGGGTAAAGGCTTTGGCGATGCGGTCATCATATAGAAAATCCGTCAGTTCTTCGATGAGCAGACTGTGCGGCAGCGTACTGCAAAAGCTGTTGAGCGAGAAGGGCGCGAGGAGCATTTTAAAGTGCTGTCTGACCCATAAGCAGAATGCTTTGCGATCCAGGGGCAGGGGAAGGGCGCGGAAATCTACCTGGCAGGAGCAGTCAACCCCTATCTCGTCGGAACTGACGAAAATATCCTCTCCGCAGGTTTCTTTGACTGCCCATTCAAGAATGAGATTACCGACCGAACCCAGGAAAGTGCGATATCTGTAAAATCCCACCTTTCCCCGAACCACCTCAATATCATTCGCCAGTATCACGGATTCCCTTTTCAACTCGGCTTGCAGCAGCCTGCGGGTCCTGGCAAACAACCCGGCTTTATTGTCCGCTGAATCCTGTGAGCGGAGCAGATCACGAATAGATCGGGCAACTTCGTAGGAGACATGGCAGCCCGTTCCCAGCCACATGATTTCCTTATTATCGGGCCGATCAGCGAGTCGGGCAGTGACGCGTTTCCTCTCGCCTTTATCAATCTGCAAAATCCGGATACGCCTTCCTGCAATGTGAACCCTGTCCCCGGGATCAAGCTGGCGGACTACATTCCCGGGGAGGTCCGCAATGGCTTCCCCTGATAGTTCAAGCGTGTAATCCTCCTCAGTTTCCGGGAAATTACTCCATATCTGCCGGTCAAAGAGGCAGTTCCGATATCGCCATCCCCCTTCGAACAGGCCGTTTATATGCCCCTTCCGAAGCCATCCCCGCTGGTTAAGCGTGTCAAAAAGCGGTTGAAGGCGTTCTTCCGGTTGAGAGAAGAGTTCCTGTATAGCGGGCAGGGAAATTCGCTTTTTCTCATAAAGGCATGAGATGATCTGCTGTGCCAGTACGCTGGGCAGGGTTTTGGGAAGGGGCGATTCAACCGCGCCTTCCCGTGCCAGATTCAGCAATCCCAGGAATCGAAGTAACTGTTCTCCTGCCCGTTCTCCCCGGCAGATGCCCCAGAACCGGATTCGATTCTGACGGCGGTTGGAACGCCCGATGCGCTGCAAAAACGCTGATACGGAATCCGGCGGTTCGTAAAGCAGAACCGCGTCCACGTCTCCCACATCAATCCCCAGTTCCAGGGTGCTGGTAGCAACACAGAGAGCATGGCCGCGCTTACGGAAACGACGCTCCGCGTCCCGGCGTTCCCCGGGTTTGAGATTGGAATAATGAATCTCAGAAACTCCGCGGAAGCGACCCTTCCGGTTTGCAATGGCAAACACGCGGTCACATTGTCCCCGGCTGTTGGCAAATATCAGGATCTTCCGGTATTTCCAGATATGATAAAGATCGTTGAGCAGCGCGGTGAGTTCGTAATTTTCATCTTTGAGATGAATCAGATGGGGAGCAATATTCCGCTGGGTACTCTCTTTTATTCGAACCGTATCTGCCCGAAAGCTGAAAAAACGGATAACCGCGTCAATATCGGCAATAGTGGCGGAGATGGCGATCTTCTGCAACGTGGGGAGAGAATCATTTCCGACCCGGCTCAATGCCCGGCGTTCCAGTCGCCTGAGGAGATAAGAAAGCTGCTGCCCCCTGTACTGATAGACAAACGGATGAATTTCGTCAATTGCCATCATCCGAACCCGCGATATGAATCCCTGTAAATCCGGATTAGCACTGCCGAGCATGACATCCAGGGATTCCGGCGTGGTAATCATCAGATCAGGGCGCTCGCCGCCTGAGCGTTTTATATCTCCTGTACGAATCCCGAGGCGGAGGCCCAGACGCTGGGTCAGGATTGTATCGAAGCGTCGTTTCAGATCAAATGCCAGCGCGCGGGTCGGAACGATATAGACAAGGGCTTCATGATGCCCGGAGCGGATAATCCGCTCTGCACAGGGAGCGAGTACAGCCTCAGTTTTACCTGATCCGGTTGCGGACTGTAAGATCAGGTCATGACCTTCAAGAACAGGGGCAATGGCCTGCCTCTGAATATTATGCAGACCGGAAAATCGTCCGTAGAAGGCGCGATATGTGTTGGGAAGTTGTAAAAGAGGAGTGGTCAGTTGTCCGTTGTCCGTTGTCCGTTGTGCTTCCACGGGCAACAGACCACGGACCACGGACAACTGACTACGGACAACTGACATCAGATTTCTTTCTCAATGAGGCTTCTCAGGTCGTCATAGTTATATGTAACAGGAAATTCCGGGAATTCCTCTTTTACGTTTTCCGGGGGGCGGAAGAGAATTCCTGCATGGGCCTCTTTCAGCATTGTAATATCATTATATGAGTCACCCACCCCGATGATTTTATAATCCAGACTTTTCAGGGCAATTGCTGTTTTCCGTTTTCCGTCTTTCTGACGCAGGTTATACCCCGAAACAGTGCCATCAGGTTCTATGGTCAGGGAGTTGCAGAAAAGTGTGGGCCATCCGAGTTTCTCCATGAGGGGGCCTGCAAACTGGACAAAGGTATCTGAAACAACGATCATCGGAACCCGTGATCTGATCCATTCAAGAAATTCAACGGCCCCTTCCAGTGGATGCATGGTCGCGATAACGTCCGTGATATCCTTTATTTTAAGATTATTTTCATGAAGGATGCCAAGCCGCTTCTTCATCAGAACATCATAATCGGAGATATCCCGTGTTGTCAGTCTGAGTTCCTCAATCCCGGTTTTTTCTGCCACATTGATCCATATTTCAGGCGTAAAAACACCTTCCAAATCCGAACAAACAATATACATTTTTTCAATCCTCCTGATTCTCATCTTCGATTCGTATGAGAACCGGTTTGTCACTTACAACTTCAAGTCGTTCAATTTCATCCAGTGCTTTCTTCACATCAGCTTCCCTGGCAATATGGGTAAGCATAACAATGGGAACCGCTCCGCTTGTTTTCCGCCCCTTCTGATGCACAGATTTCAGGCTGATTTCGTTTTCCCCCAGTATCCCCGATATTTTAGAAAGAACACCGGGCCGATCCGCCGCAGAAAATCTGAAGTAGTAATGCGTGGAAATGTCATCTACGGGCATCACAGGAATTTTCCGGATATTCCCGGGCTGACATCCGAGCAGCGGAACCCTTCCTGCCCTGCCGGTTAAAAGATTGCGGGCTATATCTGTCAGATCGCTGATAACAGCGCTGGCTGTGGGCATCCTGCCTGCGCCGTATCCGGAGAGAAGCATATCCCCTACCGCGTCGCCGAAAATCGCAACAGCATTCAGGTTCGCATTCACATTGGAGAGGATATTTTCAGACGGGATCATGGTCGGATGAACCCTTGCCTCCACCATATCGCCCCTGTCCTTGCCAATGGCAAGGAGTTTGATTTTATATCCGAACTGCCCCGCGAATTCAATATCCATTGGCTTGATTCTGGAAATTCCCTCTATATAAATATCTTTTAAATTGATTTCCATGCCATAGGCAAGCGTGTTCAGGATCGCCAGCTTGTGTGCGGTGTCGAATCCCTCCACGTCCAGCGTGGGATCTGCCTCAGCGAATCCGTTTGCCTGTGCCTCAGCAAGGGCAGTTTCAAAGGTCATTCCTTCATCTGTGATTTTGGACAGGATATAATTGCAGGTCCCGTTGAGGATGCCGATCATTGATGCGATATGGTTTCCCACCAGGGCTTCCCGCAGGGTTTTGATAATCGGCATACACCCGCCTGTGCTTGCTTCAAACGCGAGATCTGTCCCCTTCTCCGCTGCCGCTCTGAAAATCTCATTCCCCTGGCTGGCGAGAAGGGCTTTGTTTGCTGTGACCACCTGTTTGCCATTCTGAATGGCTTTCAGGATAAGGTCTTTGGCAATACCCTGTCCGCCGATCATTTCAACAACAATATCAATATCCGGATCATCAATCACTTTATGGGCGTCGGGGATCAGTACCCCGTCGTCAAGCGATATGCCCCTGTCTGTTTCCGTATCAATATCCGCGACGTATTTCAAATTCAGATCAGCCCCCAGACGGGAGCGAATCACCTCTCTGTTATCAATAAGAAGCTTTGCAACTCCTGTTCCGACTATACCGAAGCCTAACAAGCCGATATTAATTTCTTTCATAACACCTCCGTTGCCAGTTGTCAGCCGTCAGCCGTCAGTTGTCCGTTGTCCGTAGGAGGACAACGGACCACTGACAACGGACTACTGACTACTGACCAGATTTTTCAGATCTGCAAGGATTCTGTTCATCTGATCTGCTGAATCCAGTAAGGCTGCCGAAACGGCGAGGGATTCCTCGGCATCGGAGCCATTTTGTCGTACCAGTCTGTCAATGTCCTGAACACCTGTGCTGATCTGGTTCACTCGTTCCAACTGATTCCGGGAGTCTGTTGTAATTTTATAAACAAACACAACCACTTTCTGGGTTTCTTCTGAGACTTTTTTAAATGCCTGATCGGTTTTCGAGACGATTTCAGTTCCGTTTCCGACTTTTGTAACAATTCCTTCTATCAGATCAGATGTATCTTTCGCGGCCTTGGCAGCACGCATGGCAAGGCTCCTCACCTCATCAGCCACTACGGCAAAGCCTGCCCCGGCCTCACCGGCATGTGCGGCTTCCACCGCGGCATTTAACGCCAACAGGTTTGTCTGAAAAGCGATTTCATCAATGGTCTTCATAATAACGGATGTTCTTTCGCTTGCTTCTGAAATTTCCTGTATCGAACCGGTCAGTTCTGTCATTGAACCCGAAGACTGCTCTACAAGGCGGAATGTCTCTTCTATCAGGGTCTCCACCTCGCAGGCATTCTCCATATTCTGCTCAGATACGGAAGATATCTCTTTAAGGGAAGATGATGTATCTTCAAAGGTTGCTGACTGTTCCGAAGCGTTTCGAACAAGCTGATGGCTTACAGCAGAAATCCGGTCAGCGGTCTGTTTCACCTGTTCGGAAACATCAGCAAATGTCTCAATGGAAGATGTGAGGGACCCGGACACTGAACGGATGATATAAAAATACCAGGAAACACCGGTCAGCAATGCTGCAAAGAAAAATATCACAGCAAGCTTTTCGCTGCTTACATCTCCCTGCCCTCGGCTGCTTAGGATTCCAATATATCCCTGCAATGCGATAATGAGAACCATGCAGGTAAGCGCGAGCAGGAGCTTCCCCTCTGCCTTCCGAGGGCTGAATCTTGTGAGTAATTTCATGAATAAATCCTTTCGGGATTTCATTCTCTGTTTCTGAGTTTCTCCAATTCCGACACAATTGATTCCAGCTTGGGCCTCTTGTTGATATCCGCCACCTTGATATAGCTTATGACCCCGTTTTTATTGATAATGAACAACGCTCTCTCGGAAATCCCTTCGGAACGGAGTACGCCGTAGTGACTGGCCACAGCACCGTGAGGCCAGAAGTCAGATAACACCGGAAACCACAGTTTTTCACCCATCAGGTTTGTCCATGCAAAAAGCGTGGGGATATTATCAACAGTAATTCCCAGGAGGATTGCATCATTCTCATCAAATATTTCTTTTACGATATTATACCCGGGCCATTGATCCGAACAAACAGGGGTCCATGCGGCCGGAACAAATGAAAGCACAACATTCTTTTTCCCTTTGAAACTGCTGAGTGAAACTTTTTCACCGGATATCGAAGGCAGGGTAAAATCCGGTGCTGGTTCCCCGACCTTCACCTTCAGGACACTGTCCACAGGTTTCAGATTTCCCGGATTGTAAATATTGTTTTTGAATACCTCCGACAATCCGAAGACAGGAGCGATGAAAAGAAACAGAAATGTTGCGGAAACCGCGCTGATCTTAAAAAGTTTTTTCATGACAAACCCCTTCATTACAAAATTAAATTCCAAGTGCCAAATCCCAAATCCCAAATAAATTCCAAGTACCAAATCTCAAACAAATCTCAAACAAATCTCAAGCATCAAATCTCAATAGTCGTGCGGAGTTTGGATTTCTGCAATTTCACGTTTCACTCATCACGTTTCACTTCTCCGGAAATCATATTCAGAAACTGATCAGTATCCTTAATAGCCCCGAGTTTTGAATAAAATACACGGTGCGTTCCGTCTTTATTGATTCTGACAGCAATAAAATAAGGCGTTCTGACGCTTCCGAGCTTTTCGTGAATGGAAAAATCAGCATCTGAAAACAGGGGGAAAGGAATCCTGTACTTTTTTTTAAAAAAACTTACCTCAAAATCGGAATTACCTGCGCCGATACCGATCAGCTTTACACGGCCTTTTAATTTCCGGTTATTTTCTATTTTTTTGTACAGTTTGTTGACAGCAGGAGCTTCCCTCTGGCAATGAGGGCAGTACATGCTGAAAATTTCAATGATGACCACCTCTGCCTTTACCTGGGGGATCGTAAAACTGGTTTTTCCCGTAACCCATAGGTAGTCCTGGTGCGCCGAATTTTTCGGCACGGGCAGAGTGATTTCCGGCAGCATACCGTCCTGAGCCGGCGGCTGGGTATCCGTAGCAAAGACAAGACCGGCTGAGACAATAAGGCAAATCAGTATCACAAGGCATCGGAATACGTTTTTCATAGTGTTCACCTCACTTTCATTAAATTTCAAAGGCTGAGTCAGACTGACCCAACGCGATAAAGTTAAAACCGGGCATTTAAACGCCCGGTTCAAAGCAGATGGGAATTTTTGCTCCTTTCTCGTGAGCCAAAAAATTAAGATACCCGATGCAGGGTGGATTCCGCTTCGCTCCCCCTGCATTCTTGTGGATCGGGTATATATCACATTGCGCCTGTCATACACAAACATTTTTTTCAATTCCGGCCCCGTTCGTAGTTCCGCCTCCAGACGGTATTTGTAAAAACAGGCAGTTCCGTTTATATAACAGAGGAGACAGGTCTGCTAGTCAGAACGGGATATCTGTAAGGGTATTCCGAGACGGAATTGCTGATAAAAGAAGAATCAGTAGATCGAAAACTTTCGCAGGCAGTGGATCCCGGGTTAAAACCGGGAAACATCTGTTTTCCGATTTTTCTATGAATAACAGTATCTTAAATTGTCATTCCGGGGAACTGCCATGACCTGACGGTCACAACGAATGATGAAACCCCGCACGACTCCCCCTTTCGTAAATGGCCTGGGATTTTTTATCGGGACTTTCATATAAAAATTTAAAAACGGATGTTTTTTAATTTTAACCCGGAATCCGCTGTTCACAAAGGTTTATCGGAAAATTTTCGATCTACTGAGAATACTTAAAAGAAAATCGGCGGGATCTTGAATTAAAGTTTTCAGTCACTACTACACCGATTCGTAAATTCGTCCCTCTGCAAAGGGAGAAATTTACGAATCGGTGTACTACAACAAATCATAAATTCGTCCTCCCTCCGGCTCTTAATAATTTAAAGGGGTTTATCCCCGATGAAGGGCGGATTTAAAAAGTGGTGTACTATCTTCTCCCCTCCGTGATATCGCGAACAACCGCAACCACAGAGTAAACTTCCCCGGGTGTTCCGAATCTGGGGAAAAAAATGACTTCATGGCAGAATTCTCCTTTCGGTACGTTGATGCGGTACTCTCCATGAACGGATTCTCCTCTCTCAAAAACTTGCTGAATATGGTGCAGATTTTCCCTGATTTTCAAAAGCGAAATTTCTGTTGCCCGGGTACCGTAAAGTTTGTCAAGAGAATAATCTCCCCATATGAATTCACAGTTGCCCCATCGGTCAAAAATGCCGACCATTGATTTACTCAGTGCTGAAAGGATTTCTAACAACTTATCTTCACTTTTCTTTTTCATCGTATCAGCTTTCTTCACTGCCTTCAGTTGCTCCATCTGATTATAGCCCATTTCCCCTATGAATTCTGCCAGACGGGAAAGAAAAGACATTGTGGATTCTATGCTTTCCCTAGGGATGATCGGAACCCTTGATAATGCTCCGAGATAGTCTGTTTCATCAAAACTGTATTTATATGCCTGCTCGCGAAAGAAATCCAGGTTTGGCGGGTTGAATAAAAACTGCCCTGTAAAAAAGTTTGCCATGTGGTACCCGTTAATTTTAATGGGGACTGCCGCGTCCACCAGTCCGTTCAGGCATTCATAGATCGCATAATTTTTATTTTTAAGCAGATAATTGGCAACCGTCGTATCGCTTTCAAAGCATTTCTGTCTTGCCTGCGGGCTTACGCGGTGAAATTTTTTGCAAATGTCCTGCCATCCGGAATCGGTTAATACGCTTCCGTTAAGTTCGATGACAGATGTAGGCACACCCGTTACTTCATGAAAGCTTCCCACAAGGGTTCGGAGTCTTTCAACATTGATAAGCTCAGAAAATTTATAGTTCATAGCGGCCTCCTTAAAATTTTAAAATTTAATGAATCATCAGATGATATCCCGAAAGCTTGCAATCGGAACAGTCTTTTACTTTCCGGTAAACAATGAATTCCGGGTTAGAAGGTGTTTAAAAAGTCATATAAGCAACCTTTCTGCGCTTTCATAACTACTACATCACTTTTTAAGTTCGTCCCCCCCTTTTTTAAAGGGGGCCGGGGGGATTTTATGTTACAAAAAAAGGGTGTTGCGGGAGAAATCCCCCCCGGCCCCCCTTTAAAAAAGGGGGGGACGAACTTACAAGTTGATGTACTACAGGGATTGCCTATAAGCAGGGATAGCCCGGAATTCCGGAAGTTGTCTCATAAGCAATCAGAATGAATGCCCGGATATTTTATGCAAAAAATGTGCCGCACTTTGTGATGTTATTGTAACTTTTTATTATTAATAATAATTTTTAACAAGATGTGAGAAAGGAAGAAAATGTGAAATATGACACAGATGTCAGCTAAAAATCGGCGTAATGATTAACATATTAATATGAAAAATAAAACTATGATGTGACATTGATGTCACTGATGTGACAATATTAACAGGTATTATTTTATTCTTGGACTATTCATGCCTGATTATCTATTACGCAGATTGGAAATTGCCAGGGAGAAGCACAGAATCTTGATTCAAAGGTCTGCAAG
>JAUCGG010000105.1 GCA_030378015.1 Desulfococcaceae bacterium HSG8 | reverse complement strand
TCCGGCGTATTTTTTTTATTCATCGGAATTTTCTCCTTAAAAGTGAATTACTATAATCCGCTTTTACAACGGAGCCGAAGCCTTGTCAATACGAGAATGCAGTCTCCCCTAAATCCGTTATAATCAGTCTTTTTTTAAGAGGTCATTCACCGGACGGGTGAACGGCTTTTGTAAGATAAGCAGCAAAATCAGTGAGTTGAAGTTCAGCTCATCGGAACTTATGTTGTTCATTTCTTCTAAACATTCAGCTAAAAAGCTGTCCATGTTACCTCTGTATCGTTTGTAGCCGAGGAGTCTGAAAGCACAAAAACGGTTAATCGCTTCCCGGTCCCGCATTGTTTTCTTATTGAGGCTTCCGTCTGTGGCTTTTAAAAATGCTTCACTTTCTGCTGCGTCTCTCAGCCATAAGGTTGCAGGACCCTTAAAAAGGCAGTTTCGCATCTGTTGGCGTGTAAGAGGTTCGGCGCTGTTCATCCTTTCAAAGATGTCAAGTTTTGTCCGGTGCGGGGCTTTGGAGTCAAGAATATACAATGTAAGCTGAGTATCTTCGATACGCTCCTGCAAATTAAGAGGTAAATCACTGAAGCGGTTTCCGAGGAGAGGATTGTCCCTGGGGATATCTTCTTTGCCGTATCCCAGCCCGTCTAGTGAAAAATCATCACTCAAGTAACGCAAGAAAGTTGTAAGTCTTTGCAATCCGTCAACAACGATAATTCGTCCGTCCTCTGCTTCGGCCAGATATAAAACGGGTGTGTCCCACCTCCCCTTTTTTGTCATTCCGGGCAGGCATTTCCGGCCCGGACCGGGTGTTAACAGAAGTACCGGAGACAGCATCTTCTGTATATAATTTCGGATAGTTATATTACAGAATCGGCCTCACAGGCACTTCTGACCGCGACCGGGTCGGAACAGGAAAACATCCCGTTTTTTCAGTTCGGCCCGGAATTACAGGTGGAGGACACACCCTATAAAACAGGCAAAGGAATACGCATCAGACACGATTCAATAAGCCTTGACTGTTTTTTTACAGACCAGACAAAATCCCTTTGGAAATCAGGGTTGAGAATAAAACGTCCTTTTCTGATCCGCCTGACGACTTCCCTGACAGTCCGCTGTTCGTGACGTACGAAAACAGAATCCAAAGGGTAATCACCCCATCCGACAGTTTCAGGCACAGATGTGTCAATACCTTCAATCTCTTCTTTGCTGATTTTATTCTGATCGTTTTCATTCATCGTATTTATCAGACAGGTATAATCAGCAAATCGAAAACTCTCCGATAAGCTGCACAGACAGTGGATTCCGGGTTAAAATCAGCAGATGGAAAAATCTCCTGAGGGCAAGACATCCGGCTCATCTACTGAAAAAAAGGATTAAAAATTCTATTTGACTGCGGGCTATTTGTCAACCTTTCTTTCTTACCGGTCTTACCGGCTTACCGGTGCAATGATAAATGCCGGGTTAAAAAGATTAAACTGAACTTGATATGACATGACGAGACGTTTAACCATCTTCCAGTTTGTTTTCAATATAGCTCCGCTCCACACCGATTGCCGCGGCCGTCTTATCAATATCCTTATGGTTTTCCAGGAACTTCTTCCGTATAAATTCTTTTTCAAATGTTTCCCTTGCCTTCTCCAGGTGATTAATAGAAAATAATTCTGTTTCTATTAACCTGGTCCCTTCTCCCGGGTTGTAAGGAACGGGGATATCAGGAGCATCTATAATCTCCTTTTCCGACATGATCGTCAGGCGGCCGATAAGATTTTTCAACTCCCTGACATTCCCCGGCCACGAATAGCCGCACAGGATATCCGTGGCTCCCTGGGTCATTTTTTTTCGCTTACTGTGATGCTGGTTTGCACATTCGTTAAGAAATGTCTCAACCAGAACAGGAATATCTTCGGCCCGATCCCTCAGCGGCGGCACCTCAATGGGAATCACGTTCAGGCGGTAATAGAGATCTTCCCTGAAATTTCCTGCCTCAATTTCTTTTTCCAAATCTTTGTTGGTAGAGGCAATAACTCTTACATTTACGGTCAATGTTCTGCCACCGCCGACTCGCTGAAATTTTTGTTCCTGCAGCGCACGGAGAATCTTGGCCTGGGTTTTCAGATTCATATCACCGATTTCATCTAAGAACAGGGTTCCGCTGTTGGCTAATTCAAATTTGCCGATTTTTCGGGGAACTGCCGCGCCCTTTTCCTGCCCGAACAGTTCGATTTCAATAGTTTCCCCGGAGATCACAGCACAATTAACATCTATAAGAGGCTGCTCAGAGCGGGGACTGAACTGATGGATGGTTCGGGCAACCAGTTCCTTGCCTGTTCCGTTTTCACCTCTTATCAGGATCCATTCATCTGTCGGAGCCGCGACGGCAATCTGTTTTTTCAGTGTTGCAATAGGGGGACTGTTTCCGTTGATAGAATTTTTTTCTATGGTTTTCTTGCGAAGATACCTGTTCTCCTCTTCAAGACGCCTGAAATTCAGCGCATTATTGATGGCCACAATAATCCTGTCAATGGAAAGCGGTTTTTCAATCAGATCAAATGCACCGAGTTTAGTAGCTTTTACAGCAGTTTCTATTGTCCCGTGCCCTGTAATAATGATGATTTGGATAAATGGGTTATCCTTTTTAATCTCTTTTAAAGTTTCAATGCCGTCAATACCCGGCATCCATATATCCAGCAGCACGAGATCCGGGGGTTCTTCATCAATGATCTTCAATGCTTCGTATCCGTTGGAAGCCGTAATCACCTCAAAGCCCTCATCGGAAAGAAGGCCGCTTAATGACTGGCGTATGGATGGTTCATCATCAACAATCATGACCGAAGGAAACATATCCTACCTCTTTATTTGTAAGTTGTAAGTCGGCAGTCGGCAGTCGCAGTCGGCAGTCGGAAAACGGATGTTTTCCGATTTTAACCAGGGATCACTGTTAAACGTAAGTTTTCGATCTACTGATAGTCCGTTGTCCGTTGCAAAGAACAACTGACAACTGCCGACTGCCGATTTTCCCCGGAATGACGGGGCACTCGCTGATAAGATGCTGTCATTCCGGAGAAAATTAAAAAACGGATGTTTTTTAATTTTAACCCGGAATCCACTGTTCGGAAAAACTTTTCGATCTACTACACCACTTTTTAAGTTCGCCCCCTTTTTTAAAGGGTCGGGGATTTTACGTTACTAAAAAAAGGGTGTTGCGGCAGAAATCCCCTTTTAAAAAAGGGGGGAGAAATTTACAAGTTGATGTGCTACTGACTATTGATTACTTCAACCACTGTGATTTCTGGCGGGGAAAGAACACGTATCTGGGGTCCCCAGGTTCCTGTTCCCCGATTGGTATAGATTCCGGAGCCTTTCGGAAGTTCATAATAACCTCTCAGATATGGAAAGGGAATGCCAACAATAAAATTGAAGGGAAAAATCTGCCCCCCGTGTGTGTGTCCTGATAATTGCAAATCAAAAAGCCCGAGGGTTTCTTCGGGCACAATGGGCTGATGCCTGAGTAAAAGTGTAAAAAGATCATTATCGGCAAAAGAAAGTATATGTTTTTCGTGGAAGCTTCTGTATATGGAAGGATCATCAAACCCGGCTATATTGATAATTCCCTGTATTACCTTGGTTTCTCCTCTCAGTACGATAAAACCTGACTGCTTCATAAATTCCAGGGAGTAGTCAATGCCCGCATAATATTCATGATTTCCTGTTACTGCATATTTCCCGTACCTGGGACGAACCTGGTTCAGAAGCTCCGACAGTTCAGGGATGTGGTCAATTCTGCCATCAACAAGGTCCCCCGTACATACCAGGATATCCGGAGACAGGGATTTCACCTTTCCAGTGATAATCTTCAGACGCCTGCTTCGGGTAATCAGCCCCAGGTGGACATCTGAAATCTGGACAATTCTGAGCCGTTCCATACCCGCAGGCAGTTTATCGGTTACAATATGGATATGTTCTGTTGTTATACCCCGGGCTGCAATTGCCCCATATATACACAACGCTATGACAAATCCGGTCATGACGATTACCGGGAGCTTTCCTGAAAGCAGGGGGATGTTGAAACGGAAGGCGTAATTCATGATCCGTGAAAAAAGATCGAAAACATTCATCAGGAATGCCCCGACAAAAGCGAGAAAAATAAATCCCATCCAGTAAAAGCCGATAAAAGCCGATATCCGGGCAGTCAGGTCGTGCCCGTTTTTTTCAAGAACCCGGGACGCGACCGGAGCCAGGATCATCAGAAGAAGAAACAGGTGAGAAAGCCAGTACGCGAGACGACCGTCCGGTAAAATCACCCTGGCCCGCAGGAAGAACATTGTGTGCATGAAAGTATAAACCAGAAAAAAGACTAAAAGAAACATCAGCATTGTCAGTTGTCAGTTGTCAGTTGTTTGCCTGCCCGTTGCAGCGGACAACTGACAAGGTTATAAATAAATTGTGCTGCCTGCTCAGAGCCATTCGGCTCGTTCCTCTGTAACCGTGGCAGGGAAAGAAGTTTCTCAAGGTGAGAAACCCACTTGCCGTCCTGGAAATCAGCTTCTTCAATGGGAAGGCCGCTCATCTGTTTTTCAATAAAACTGGTAAGAACCCCTGATTCGCGAAAAAATGGCCGTGAAATATAGCCAAAAGGAACACCTGCATGGTAAACTTCTGCAATCGTACTGTAGCCCGCTTTCCCGACAACTGCGTCACAGGCATTGATCAGATCCGGATGAAAAAAATCGGAATTATGGGGTAAAAGAACTGTATTTCTGATTGTTTCAGGACATTGCCCCACGCCCGGAATGACAAAATACATGTTGTCCTGATATGCCAGTTTTTTAAGAAAATGCTTTCGAAAAAAAGACTGGGAATCAGAGAGAACTCCCCCCATAGTGATCATGATCATCTTTTTGTTGGTCGGGATTTTCAGTTTTTCCCGGATCTTCCATCCCGACACCCGGGATTTCCGACTGACCGGAAGGGTTGTCAGATCAGCCTCGCAGGGGCAGCACACCGGCTCTGTCTGTATATGATAATCCGCAGATCTGAAAATAGCCTGCAAATAATTCATATAAGGTTCCATCTGCAAGCCGTACCATTCGTAAATCCAGTCCCAGGTAAAATTTTCAATCAGGATCGAGGGTATGCCCGCGTGCCTAGCCGCGGCGATGCCTACGGGTGCAATATCACAGACAATGAGGCTGCATTTTAACTGATTGACAAACCTGCATAAATCCGCTATCCGGGATGGATCAAAGGGCAGGAAACTGTCCAGGGACTGAATGGTTTCTGTAAGGTCTTCGTGCAGAGGATCTTTTTGAACAAGTCCGATGTCTGTTAATAAGGAATGATAATCAAAATAACCTGAAAGCGGCTTCTGGAAAAACCAGGAGGGCACTTTTGTAAAAATTTCAAACCCGATGGAATCGTCAATTTCCAGCAAAGCAGCCATTATAGCGGCAGAACGGGCAGCGTGACCGAATCCGTGGGGTGAAACAAACCATGCGATCCTATGCCCGGATGAATTTTGAATGAATTTTGGCATTTTTCTTGCATTAACTATTTACGATTTACGATTCGGCCAGAAATCGTAAATCTGAAATCAGTTTCCCGGATAGAATACTATAAAATCTCCGGGGTCATCAGAGAATCTGCGTGGTTTAAAAAAAGTTACACATAGCGTGAATTGTGCTAAGGTACAGGGTGCAGGCGGGGGGAAATTTCACTTTCCCTAGTCTGCAAAGCATCATGTTTACCATCAAAATACGTATAAATCAAGGCTCTGTTCGCCATTAATATGAGATACCGTATGGTAATCATTGACATGCAACAGTACGATTGATACTGTAAAGATAAAATAATTACAACTTTTTTTATTTTATAAAAATATTTTGACACTTCGCTTGGGTTTCGGTAAAGAAAGCTTATATTTTCTTATTACCGGGTGGTTGAAAAGGATTTTTGGCATTTTCGATTTTCTTCCTTTTGACATAGAAAAAATAATGAGATATATGCTATAGAGAACTGATAAACATAGCACCGGGACAGGAAAAGTACAAAAATGTCATCAGAAGACGAATACTAAGGGGAGTGGAAAATATCCTTTCCTTAAAAAATCTTCAGAAAAACCTGGCTGTTTATCAAATATTTTTAAGGTATCTCTGTTTTTGAAAATAGAATCCGAAAAAACAGAGAGTGTTTGTCCGTTGCAACTGACCACTCAGATTCTGCCGCTGAAACCATCTGGTAAAGACAGAACAGTTGGCTGAGGCTACCGTTCTTTGCGGCCAGTGTTCCGGACGAGAGTATGTTGTCCCGACCTTAAAGAGATTATATCCGCAACCATGGCTTCCTTGGGAAATATATTAAACAGAGCAGTCGGTAGTCAGTTGTCCGTTGTCCGTTGCAGCGAGCGACTGACAACTGACAACTGACAACTGGCAACTGGCAACTGACCTTTTCGGGGATTAGGAGGATAAACAAATTGGTTTATGAAGACGATATGACTTTCACGGATTATACTCTGGGCCAGGAGGAACTGGAAAGGATAGAGAATATTCTGGAAGAGGACCTGGTCAAAAGCGGGGTTCACAGTGTGCTGCTGATTGATATGGCAGGTAATATTATCGCACAGCGTGATAACGGATCCTGTGATCATGATCTTTATTCGCTGGCCGCTCTTGCATCAGCAAATTTTGCAGCGGTGGACACGATGGCAAAAATCGTAGGAGAAGAAGAATTTTCCCTTCTTTTTCATAAGGGGGAAAGTGAGAGCATTCATTTCAGCAAAGTCAACACCGAATTTTTGCTGATCACCATATTTGGAAAAGAAGTATCGCTGGGGTTGTTGCGCCTGAAAGTCGCAGAGGCGGTTCAGAAAATAAATGACGTATGGGCTTAATTATAGCGGAGTCCCGTCATATTTCGGTTTTCTTTTCTATTCAGGATAGTGGCCAATAATTAACATATCGCGGTGAGGAGGGATCTGTTTTGGCATTCGTCAATATGAAGACTAAAGAGGTTCAGGCTAAAATCGTTTATTACGGTCCCGGCAGAGGGGGAAAAACCACCAATCTGGAATATATTTACAGTAAATTCAGAGACCGGATCAAGTCAGATATGGTCAGCATAAAAACCCACGGAGACCGGACGCTTTTTTTCGATTTTCTTCCCTTTGACATTGGAAAAATCATGGGGTACGATGTTAAAGTGCAGTTATACACAGTTCCGGGACAGGTAAAATACGACGCAACCAGGCGACTGGTGCTGAAAGGTGTTGACGGAATGGTGTTTGTCGGAGATTCCCAGGTGGAACAGAGAAAAAAGAATATTCTTTCTCTCAAAAACCTTCAGGAAAATCTGGCAAGCTATAAAAAGAGCATTTTCAAAGTGCCCCTGGTTCTGCAATATAACAAACGGGATCTTGAAAAGGAGGGGGTGCCTCTCCTGCCCGTAGAAACCCTTGAAAAAGATCTTAACAGCCAGTTGAAAGTCCCTTCTTTCTCGGCCAGCGCCGTTACCGGAGAAAACGTCGTTCCCACAATGAAGAAGATTATATCCTTAACCATGACTTCCTTGCAAAATGTAATGAAATAAGGAGGATAAACAATTGGGTTCCAACTACGATGACAATGTCACTTTTACAGATTACACCTTGGGACAGGAGCAACTGGAAAGGATAGAACATGTGCTGTCGGAAGATCTGGTCAGAAGTGGCGTCCACAGCGTCCTGCTTATAGATATGGCAGGCAATATTATTGCAAAATGTGATAACGGGAACTGTGATCATGATTTGTATTCGCTGGCAGCACTTGCTTCAGCAAATTTTGCCGCTGTTGATACCATGGCAAAGATTGTCGGGGAAGAGGAATTTTCTTTGCTTTTTCACAAAGGGCAAAGTGAAAGCATACATTTTAGCAAGGTAAATAATGAGTTTCTGCTCATCACCATATTTGGTAAGGAAGTTTCGCTGGGGCTGTTGCGTCTGAAAGTGACAGAAGCTGTCGAGAAAATAAACAGTGTGTGGTAACACGCCATATCCTGTTTTTATATAACACTCTGATAAAACAGTCCTGTATAATATTTGAGATAGGAGGGTAAGCAATTGGGCTCTGAAAAAGAATCCATTACTGCCGAGGTAAATGGTCGGCTTGATGACCTCTTCGGAGATGGCGGCGAAGACGATATCTCAGACAACAGCACTGAGACTGAGGCAGAGGAGCGTCCTGAGCCTCCTGACGATCTCGGTAGGGAAAAGCGCGGCGAAACTGCCGACAGTCGGAAAACTGAAGCCCCGCAAACCCAGGATTTGCTGACAAACGATCTGAAATCCGTAGTGCTTTCACTTGAGTGGGAAATCACCGACCAGGTGATGCAAAAGCTCGGGGAGGAAGTTGAAAAACTAAAAGAAATATGTAAAAGTGACAAAATTGTTATTGCATTCCTTCAATTGCTTGATTCGTTAGGAAAATATATTCAGAAAAAACAGGCCGGGGCCCATCCGGATTCCATCAGCCTGCTGAACTCCGTATATGAAAATCTCGAAACAGTTATGTTATCCCCGGATTTAAGCGATTCAGCAAAGAAGAAGATGCTTGTCAATGAGGTAAATAAGTATAAAAAATTAAAAGTAATCATTACCTCAGATCCTAGAAAAATACAACCTCCGGCGCCCGAACCTGAAGAAGTAGAAAAAGAAACTGATCCGGACGTAATCGGAACCGACTTCTCAGGAGATACGGATGATGACGATGGGTTCCCGACAGGTATGAACTCACATCAGGATGTTATCGGCGCGCTGGAGGAGATTAACAGAACCATCAAAGCCGAATTCAGAGCCTTGAGAGAAGAACTGAAATTGTGGAGAGAAAGGCAGTAGCCTGTTGTGGTCGTTAGTCAGTTGTCAGTTGTCAGTTGCAACTGACCACTGACCACTGACTATTGAAGGGAGATTGAAGTAATGCTTGCTTTTTGCGAGGAGTGCGGGGCAAAAAACGAGATAGATCCTCAGAAAATGGAGGGCGGGAAACCTCCGCGCTGTAATAAGTGCGATACGGTACTTAAATTCTCTATCGTTCACCCCCCTCCTTCGGCGCCGAGTGCTGACGAACCGGGGGTTCTGCATTTGCTGGAACTGCGGTTTCATGATCATATCATTGAAATCAGCCAGGCCCGCCCCACTGTTACAATGGGACGTCAGCGGCATAATGACTTAGTGGTGCAGGACAACAGGGTTTCCCGCTCACATGCCCGTTTCGAATATCGCAAAGGCCAGTTTTTGTTAATTGATCAGAGTACAAACGGCACGTATGTCTTTATCAAAGGACAAAAGGGGATGAATCTGAAGCAGGATGAACTGCCGGTGCAGGGGAGCGGGATTATCGGCCTAGGGCGGAAAGTCACTCCTGATTCCCCCCAGGCAATCCATTTTACTGTTATTTAACGTGAAATGTGAAACGTGATGCGTGAAACGGTGAAGCCTTCATTTTTTATGACTTTCACACGCATCACGTTTCACGTTTCACGTTTCACGCATTTCTTATCAGCATTGTCGAAGGATCCAGGAACAGGGGAGAATGATCGGAATTAGGGGCGCCTCCTTTGAGAGCGTCAATATGAATATTTTTTTCCTCGGGACGAAGCTGAAAGACAACTTCAAACAAGTCTTTAACATTCAAAAGCTGCGTCGGCATCCCGTCAGGTCCCGGGGTTTCATGCCGGTGGGTTTTTACTGTAAACCAGACATGTAAACCGTGGTTTTCTGCCAATGCCTTGAAATCTGTAAGCGGCCCTCTTACAGATTCATCAAACGGAAGCCCGTCAATAAGAATCATCTGCGGCATGAAGATATCCTGCTCTGTCAGGTCTGCCAGCCGTTCTTCAAGTTTCGGGACACTGAAACTGTCAACATTGAATGTCATGATCAGCCGGTAAGGCAGGATTGCCTCCCACAGTTGGTCAATCTGCCGGACATCATACTGATTCGCTATATTCCGGAATACCTCCTCATACCACAGACATACCTTTTTGACAGGATCAGCCAGACTGATGTGGAGAACATTTTTGCTCCGCAACAGGCTGTCCAGGGCGAGCTGGACAAGAATGGCTGTCTTGCCTAAACCTGCTCGTGCCAGAACCGCGCCGAATCCCCCCGGCAAAAGAATATCCTCGGTATCATGCCCCATGAGCCTCAGCGGATTACGAAAGATAAGCTCCTTTTTCAACATATTGAAATTCCTTTCTTTAAGGTAAATGACAGTGTTGTCCGTTGCCAGTTGTCCGTTGTCAGTTGCCAATTTCCCGCTGCAACGGACAACTGACGACTGACAACTGGCAACTGACTTTTTCCCTTTATGCAACATTCTTTTTCTCTTCGGCAGCTTTTCTGATCAGTTCCTCTTCAACGGTCTTCGGCACCTGCTTATAGCCGCTGAATTCCATGGTAAACTGGGCTTTTCCCTGTGTTAATGATCGTAACACGGTTGAATAGCCGAACATTTCCGAAAGAGGAACCTGGGCTTCGATCACACACATAGGCCCCTCGTCTTGTGAACCGACGATCATTCCCCGTCGCTGATTCAAAGATCCCATGACAGACCCCTGGAATTCCGTAGGGGTTTCGACAACCACTTTCATAATGGGTTCATGAATGACCGGTCCGGCTTTGGCGTATCCTTCCCGGAAAGCGCCGCGAGCAGCCGCCTTAAATGCCATTTCAGAAGAGTCAACTGCATGGGACGCACCGTCGTTTATGACTATTTTGACCCCGGTAACAGGAAATTCCATTTTAGAACCTTTTTTAAGGCATCCCTTAAAGCTCTTTTCACATGCGGGAATGAACTGGGTTGGTATTGAGCCGCCTGTGACCTTGTTTTCAAATGTGAAATCTCCTTCGGTACAGGGTTCGATATAACCTGCCACCCTGCCGAACTGTCCTGCTCCGCCGGTCTGTTTTTTATGGGTATAATTGAATTCCGCCCGTTTTGTAATGGTTTCCCGGTAAGCCACCCGGGGCATGCCGGTGGTCACGGGGGCATCGTATTCCCGGCGCATCCGTTCCACATACACTTCAAGATGCAGTTCCCCCATCCCGGAAATAACGGTATCGCCGGTCTCCTCGCTGACGTATGTCTTGAACGTGGGGTCTTCTTTGGTAAAACGGGTAAGGGCCTTGGACATATTTATCTCTGCTTTGTTATCCTTCGGTACAATCGCCAGGGAAATCACCGGCTCAGGCACATACATGGAGGTCATGGTCAGATTGGTCCTGGGAGAGACAAAGGTATCCCCGGAAGCGCAGTCAATACCAAAAAGCGCACCGATGTACCCTGCGGGAATGTTGTCTATTTCCTCCATCTGGCTGGCATGCATACGGGCAACCCGCCCGATCCTGACCTTTTTTCTGGTGCGGGCGTTTATGACTGTGGCCCCTTTTGAAAGGGTTCCCTGATAGACCCGGATGTAGGTAAGCTGACCATACTGCCCGTCTTCCAGTTTGAATGCAAGGGCCACCATAGGGTCTTCGGGATTCGCGGTAAGGATCACCTCTGCTTCATCATTTTCCGGATCAAGTGCCCGGTTTTCAACATCAGAAGGACAGGGCAGCAGACGGGTCACACCGTCAAGGAGTGGCTGAACCCCCTTATTTTTGTAAGCTGATCCCATGAATACCGGTGTCAGTTCCCGGGTCAGGGTCCCTTTGCGTATGGCAGAAATCAGCAGTTCTTCTGTGACTGCCTCCTCAAGCGCTGCTTCCATGAGTTCATCTGAAAACATGGAGGCAGCATCAATAAGTTCTTCGCGCTTTTCAAGGGCCTCAGGAAGAAGTTCTTCAGGTATTTCTTCTATGCGGATATCTTCCCCTTTATCCCCGTCAAAATAGATTGCCTTCATGGCCGCGAGATCAGCAACACCTTCCAGATCTGCCTCAAGCCCGATGGGAATCTGCATGGCCACTGCATTATGTCCCAGTTTCTCTTTCAACTGGCCAATGACCCTGGAAGGGTTGGCCCCGCTTCTGTCACATTTGTTGATAAATGCGATACAGGGCACTTTGTACCGTTTCATCTGCTGATCCACTGTCACGGACTGGGATTGAACACCGCCCACAGCACACAGGACAAGGACTGCACCGTCGAGCACCCTCAGGGAGCGTTCCACCTCTATTGTGAAATCAACATGACCGGGGGTATCAATGATATTTATATCATGGCCCTGCCATTGGCAGAATGTTGCGGCGGAAGCAATTGTAATGCCGCGCTCCTTTTCAAGTTCCATGGAATCCATAGTAGCGCCCACGCCGTCCTTTCCCTTTACATCGTGTATGGCATGGATCCGCTTTGTATAATAAAGGACTCTTTCGGTAATCGTCGTTTTTCCCGAATCAATATGCGCGCTGATACCGATGTTTCTGACTTTCTGAATATCGCTTTTCATGACATCTTTTCCTTTAGGGATCACTCAAAAATAACTGCACATTTTCGGTTATCAATGCATCGCATCCGGCTGATCTGTAAAAACTCAGAATACCTCGATATTACATCATTTTTACGCCTTGTCGGATGTCCGAAAATGTAAATTCCTGAACCCTTATTTCTATTTTATAGAAACGACGCTTTAAAACGCGCTTCTCTGTTTTCCTGGCTCGCAGTGCTTCAGCACAAATCGCTAAAGAACTTTTGTAAAATAAAAAAATCCCTCATTTGGAAACGCTTTCACCAAATGGGGATTTATTGACAGATGCTGTCCTAATGTAAAGAGTTGAACCCGAACTAATAATCCTGAAAAATTGGTTTGTCAAGATATTTTTATATTTTCTGTTGAAGCTCTGCTCGGAGTAATAGTAGGGATTTCCCCCAAATTAATATACCCGGTATCTTGCTCTTAATCTTGCTCCTGCCTGATTAAGAGTAAGACAGACGGCCAGATTATTTATTGGGAAATCCCTAATATAAAATTACCCCGAAGGTTAGTCCAGCGCAACGCCCTGGGACGGGTGTAATTAAAAGTGTCAGGTAAGTCCTCGTTCCCAAACTCCGTTTGCATGAAATGTCAGGCAGATGCGGATGCAGACAGAGTTTGCCTGCAGGTGTGTTCCCAAACGGAGTTTGGGAACAAGGGGCCGAGTACCTAACACTTTTAATTGCACCCTGGGACAGAATACAAAAAAACGGATTACATAAATAAAACAAAAAATTATGGACATCCTTCATTGTCACTTTACAATTTAATGTCAGGGCGCATTCCTAAAAAGTAGGAAAAAGCCCTTTCAAAAATACCCGCCCGGATATCCTTATTATATAAAGCCGTTACTGACTTTCCACCACATAAGACGATACCCTGTTATCAAATTCCACATCCGCCATGTTGTACAGTGCGCCGCCCTTTTTCCCGTACAGGATACGTTTCTCTCCTTCTAACTCGGGGGAATCGTAAACTGTTACTTTGTAGCCGTTTCTGACCCACACGGAACTGATCTTGTCATCCCATTTCTTTTTCAGATACAGGCTATTGCCCGGGGGGCTTTTTATCATTTTTCCTTTTCCGCCAGCGTCCTCATAAAATTTGCACACAGGTTTATCATCAGCGCGGTCACTCTTAACACGGGGCTTATCTTTCTTCTTTTTCTCGCCTGAAATCCTGTTCCTGCTTTCTTTAACCGAAAAAGAGGATATCCTGTCGTCAAATCCCATATCCGCCATGTTGTACAATGCACCGCCCTTTTTTCCGTACAGGATACGTTGTTCTCCTCTTAACTCAGGGGAATCGTAAATTGTTACTTCGTAACCGTTTTTGATCCGCACAGAACTGATTCTGTCATCCCATTTCTTTTTCAGACCCCGCTTTTTGCCCAAGGTGCTTCTCATCACCTTTCCTTCTCCGTTCGCGTGTTCATAAAATTTGCACACGGGTTTATCATCAGCGCGGTCACTCTTATCCCGGGGCTTTTCTTTGTCCGAAGGTTTCTTCTTTTCTTCGTCCGAAATCCTGTTCCCGCTTTCTTTGATCGAAAAAGAGGATATCCTGTCGTCAAACCCCATTTTCCCCAAGTTGTAAAGTGTTCCTCCTTTTCTGCCGTACAGGGCATAATGTCTGCCTTCAAGACCGGGATGTTCGTAAATCCTGACGCTGTAACCTTCCTTAACCCATACAGAACTTATCCTGTCATTCCAGCCTCTTTCAATGTCAGAAACTTCTCCTGCCCCGCTTTTAAGATAAGCCCCTCTGCCATCAGGGTGTTCATATAATCTGCACGCAGTACCGGGGTCATCAGGCTGCCTTTCCCTCTCTCTTTTAACAGAATACGATGTTATACTGTCGTCAAACCCTACGTCTTGCAAATTGAAAAGTGTTCCCCCGCTTCTGCCGTACAAGGTATGGCTTCTGCCCCCGTAATCAGAATGTTCGCAGATGGTTACGCTGTAGCCGTCCTGGACCCATACCGAACTGATCCGGTCATTCCATCTTCCCTCAATTCGGGGTTTATCATCTGCCCCGCTTTTAAGATGCGCGCCGTTGCCGTTAGGATGTTCATAAAATCTGCATACCGTATTTTTGTCATCTGACCGCCCCTTGCCTCTATGAACCGAATAGGAAGATATCTTGTCATCAAAGCCGATATTGGTCAGGTTATATAATGTGCCGTCACCACCCCCCTCCAGGGCTTTGCTGCTGCCGCCGAAATCAGAATGTTCATAAATGGTAACGCTGTATCCGCCTTGAATCCATACGGAAGTAATTCTGTCATTCCAACGGGCTTCGATGACCGGTTTATCCCCGGGTCCGCTCCTCAGATGCGCGCCCCTTCCGTCCGGATGTTCATAAAATTTGCATACTGTGCCACTGTCCGGATCCCCGCTGTCCTTCTGAACCGAATAAGATGATATCTGATCGTCGAAACCTATGTCCTTGAGATTATACAGGGAACCTTCCTTCCTCCCGTGCAGGGTATGAGTCTTGCCCCCCATGTCCTGATGCTCACAGATGGTGACGCTGTATCCTTCCTGAACCCATACCGAACTGATTTTGTCGTTCCAGCGTCTTTCTATTTTTCCGGTATGCCCCGGTTCGCCGCTCAGATATGAGCCGCTCCCGTTCGGATGCTCATAAAACCTGCAATATTCGGATCCCGAGCATATGCTGACAAACAATAATGACAGCCCGGCAAGAACAACAAGCCATTTGACAGACGATTTCATTTTCATAATTTTGATCTCCTGTTTTTGATCTCCTGTTTATGATTAATAAAAAAATATTTCTACGCTTAGTTTCTTTGTGTCTTCGTATATTTGCTGTTTATAATGCCACGAAGACACAAAGGCACGAAGTCTCACGAAGGCTCTTCGTGTGTCTTTGTGTCTTCGTGCCTTTGTGGCATTATCTGTCTGTTGTTCGTTTAAAAAAAGTTGCACATGGCACTCCGGGCCAACTATATGCTTCAGGTTTTCGCCGGTTTTACCCCTCTTTTATACCCGAAAATAATATAGATAATAACCCCGATAAAAGGAACTGATGCTACAAGAAATCCCCAAAGGATTTTTTTTTCAAACTTATCAAATTCCTTCTGGGCAATATCTATAATGGCCCAGCACGTTATTAAAAAAAAAAGCACTCCCGCGGCAATGGTAATTTTTATTGTACTCATTTTAACCTTTCAGACGTTCTGCGATTTTTAAAATCGTATTTACATAATATTTGCTGTGGTTATATGTATAAACCACATCGTATGCCTGCTTGCCGCGGATTCCCGGATACCATCCGTAATGGTTCAGATAACTTGCAATGCTCATGATGGCATCTGCATGGTTGAAAAGGTCAATACGGCCATCTTTGTTGCCATCTTTGGCAAGGGTCAGGATGTTGCTCGGCATGAACTGGCATATCCCCATGGCGCCTGCATAAGAGCCATAGATATTCATAGGGCTGATTTTTTCCTTTGCCGTATATTTGAGAAACGCCTTTAATTCATCATATGCCCATCCGGATTTTTTTTCAGCCTTTTCTTCAAATTCATTTTTGGTCAGGTGGGTTGAACCTGAAACCTTTTTCCACAACATGGCCTTTACCTTGGGGTCTTCCAAGGCAGCCATTGTGGAAAGGGTATTGAATACAGAACTTTTCCCGGTATAGGTTCCCAGTCTTGTCTCAACCAGCAGGATAGCGGTGATCACCCTTCCGGTTACCCCGTAAGCCTTTTCCGCGGCTTTCAGTTCAGGCCTGTAGATTTCCATATATTCCTTGGCCTTCCGGATCGGTGATCTCTCAAGAAACTGGTTATAGTTCAGTTTGCTTTCACTATGCATGAAATATGATGAAACCCCGCTGGTATTGAATTTTGCCCGCGGGTGTTCGTAAAGGCTGACCATCCTGTTTTTATCAAAACCGTCGCTGATGAGTCTTTTTTGCAGGGATGCAAAATAGCCGTCCCTGATATCCGCATGTGCTGAAATCTGGACAGGTGCGCAGGAACTGAAGATTAATATGATGATGAAAAAAAAGATGACATATCGTTGTCTGGAATACAACATATTGGTTATCCTCCTGATTTTTAAGTTGCAGGGTGGGTTCTGCCGGATTCTGCCCACCAATTTTAATGGTTCAAGATTGGTGACAGAACCTGCCCTGCCAATATTTAAACCTTTATTTCAAACATGTTACAAGAATTCTGACTGCGGTAAAAAAATATTTGTCAGCTTTTCTTGATAGCATATAAATGACATGTTAAAGTGTATTTGTCAACGATAACAACTTTCAGGCAATTCGGCAGTAATGGAAAAAGTATCCGAAGTCGTTAGAAACATTTATATTATTCCGATTTTGGTTTTTCCAGCCATGATTTTTGCGTAATTCTTGTCCCGCGGATTAGCGATATCAGCATATGGAAAAAGTTCGTGGTTCCGCCTTCAGCACCCGAATTACCCCAAATTACCAAAAAAATGAAGGAAATGTTTGACATACAAACATAATGGGTTATAGCAAAGTTCAATGGCGAAACAAGTATCGGTTACGCAGAGTAATCTATCAGCAAAATAAATGAAATCAGTATATTATAAGCATAATAAAGAAAGGCTTGATAAATGTTGACAGTCAATGTTCCAAACAGTAAAATAAATGGATTTGCAAGGTCTGGCAGATACCGGATGAGTTTATACTTGAACCCCTTTACGAAAGGGGGATTCGTTGCGGACTTTCATCATTCGTTGTGATGAAGGTTCCCCGGAATGACGATTTAACGTACTGTCATTCCGGGTAAAATCGAAAAACGGATGTTTTCCGGTTTAACCCGGAATCCGCTGGTTGCAAAAGTTTTCGATCTACTGAATATACCCGATTCGAGTAAACAGGCTCTCTCCTGCTCGGTTCGGATTGACAAATCCGAACCCACGGCGGGGATTTGTCAATCCCCGCGAGCAACATGTTGGCATCTTTCATAAAAGCTGAAAAGTAGTTTACACTTTTTCCGGCTGTAGAACAATTTTTCAAATTGTTTAAGCAGGTTGAAAAATTGTTCTACTGCTCTGTCAGATTTGATTTTAAGAGTTGGCTTCTTATATATGCCAATTCCTAAAATCAAATCTGACAGAGCACTACAGTGAAGTGTAAACTGACAATGAAGGATGCTAACAGGCGGGTATTTTATTTATCGTGAAATCCTTACGATGTTATGTTTGGTAAAATAATCCGATATTTTCTCAATAGCTGAAATTAATTCAGCATCGGTACTTTAAAGAGACTTTTTCAAAAAATTATGCAATTCGCAATTACAATTTTCATAAGCGCTTTTCTTCTTTTTCAAGTTCAACCGATCATCGCACGATATATTCTTCCCTGGTTCGGAGGAACTCCGGCCGTATGGAGTACCTGTATGCTGTTTTTTCAGGTGGGATTGCTTGTGGGGTACTCATATGCACATATAATCAGCAAATATCTGGAAACCAGGAAACAAGTGATCGTTCATTTTATATTATTAGGGCTTTCATTGCTGCTGCTGCCTATTACGCCGAGCGAAGCTTTAAAGCCGGATGATGTAGATTCACCGGCAACGGATATAATTTTGCTGCTTCTTTCTACCGTGGGTATTCCTTACATTCTTGTTTCTTCCACAGGACCGCTTTTGCAACAGTGGTTTGACAAAAAATACCCTGGTAAATCTCCCTATCGTCTCTATTCATTATCCAATATAGGCTCTCTCCTGGCTTTGCTGACATATCCTTTTATCGTGGAGCCTAATTTGGGCCTGAATACCCAAACCATTTTCTGGTCCATCGGTTACGGGGTCTTTATTCTGACGTGCGGATGGGCAGGGATGACATTATATAAGTCATTATCAAATCTTTCTCCGACCCTGAAAAAGGCTGAATCTGCAGAAGAAAAAGAACAAAAAATGAGTTTATCGGATCCACTGCTTTGGATCGCATTTTCAGCTTGCGGTTCAACCCTGTTGCTGGCAGCAACCAATTTCATCTGTCAGGATGTAGCAGTAATTCCATTTTTTTGGATAATCCCACTCAGTTTATACCTGACCACTTTTATCATCGCTTTTGACAGTCCTCGCTGGTATATTCGTTGGATTTGGATTCCTGCCATGGCTTTAATTATTCCAAAAATATTCGAGATGTTAAAGTTGCATTATGCTTTAGATCGTGCTGGCCTGATGGAACAAATTATCACCTATTTGGGAGGAATGTTTTTGGCAGTTATGGTCTGTCACGGAGAAATGGTGCGCCTGAAACCACCCGCTAAACATCTCACTTTTTTCTACTTGATGGTCTCGTTAGGCGGAGCGATCGGAGGATGCTTTGTAACTTTTATTGCACCCGAAATTTTTTCTGACTTCTGGGAGTGGCCAATCGGACTTGTTCTGACACTGTTATTAGCCGGAGTGAGCTTTTTACGGAAGCCCGGATTCGATATCCCCGCGTTCATCAGTTCCAAATTACCCGAATCCAGACTCCCGGCATGGGTATTCCCCGCATGTATAGCAACTTTTTTGGTCGGAGGATCAGTGTATTTCGGGCTGAAAATTACACAGTTTCAGGATAGTTTTTCAGAGGGTCTTTTGGCAAACAACCGCAATTTTTATGGAGTAATCCGCGTCATTGAAAGTGGTAAAGGCAGTAGTTTGCATCGATATAAAATGTATCATGGCCAGATCAATCATGGAATACAGTTCCAAGACCCCCGAAAGATGCGAAAGCCGACCACCTATTTTTCCAGCCATAGCGGGATCGGGTTAGCCATTCGCCGACATCCCAAACGCCTCAATAATCAGGGCATACATTTGGGCATCATTGGGTTGGGTTCCGGAACCATCGGATCCTATTGCAAACCGAAAGATAAATTTGTGTTTTATGAGATCGACCCGGATGTTGAACGAATCGCCAGGCAATATTTTACCTATCTGAATGATGGCGGCAAACAGATTGAAGTCATTCTTGGTGATGGCAGAATTTCCATGGAAAGAGAACTTAAAGAGCAAGGTTCGCGAAAATTCGACATCTTAGCAATAGATGCCTTTAGCGGAGATGCCATTCCCATTCATTTACTGACACAGGAAGCATTTGAACTGTATTTTCAGCACCTGAATAGCGACGGAGTATTGGCTGTTCACATCTCCAATAAGTATGTCGAGCTGGAACCCCTTATCTATAATATGGCTAAAAAATTCAATATGGGCACTGTACTCGTTAAAAAAGGCAAAAACAGATCCAAAGGCATTAAAAGTTCTACCTGGGTACTCATTTCTGATAATCAGGAATTTATGCAGCATCCCAGGGTTTTGGCTTATGTTGATCCTTGGCCGATTGTTGTGCAGCAAAAAAAGATCATTTGGACGGATGACTATAGCAACTTAGTAGAATTCTTAGAGGAATAATTTTAATCCGGGCGATGACTCTTTTGGTAGTCCTGCAAAGTACTACACCGATTCGTAAATTCCTCCCCCCTTTTTTAAAGGGGGCCGGGGGGATTTTTGCCGTAACACTTTTTTTTAGCAACATAAAATCCCACCGGCCCCCTTTAGAGCCTGCGCATAAACTTAAAATTTTTATGAAATTCAGAATGATATAACAAAAAATTCTTCACGTTTTTTGTAAAACGATGGTATCATAGTTATTCTCTGAATTAATGCGAGAATATCTCGGAAT